>JBJHAU010000074.1:0-9730 GCA_050480665.1 Alphaproteobacteria bacterium
GGTCCCAGCCTCGACCCCGGCAAAGGCAAACCCGAACCCGCGCCCGTCGAACAGGGCAAGAATCGACTGTATGGGACGCACCCAGCGCGCCGTGCCCGCTGCCCAGCGCATCGATTTCGGCCATGGAAATTCACCCAGCACTGAAGGAATCAGCCTGGACAGAACGTCTGGCGTGGGGCTGCCGGGTGTCTCGATCCGCGCAAAAAGGAACGTCTTTCCCTTGATCTCGCGCGTTTCGCACTGATCGCGCCGGAGACCGACAGAGCCGAGAAAGCCTTCGATCGCCTTCTCGGGCGCATCGATGGCCGGGCCCTTGCGTTCCTCACGGATATCGGGCTGGGTCTCGGGAATGCCGTCCACCACCAGGGCAAGGCGCCGTGGCGTTGCAAAGGCGCGCGCATCGGTGAAGGCAAGTCCCGCCCCCTTGAGCGCGTCGGTGACAAGCCGCCTGAGATCATCGGCGGCGCGCGCCTGCATGCGGGCAGGGATTTCCTCGGACAGGATCTCGAGCAGCAGTTCAGCCATCGGCCTTCACCCGGGAAGCGAGCCAGGCTTCGCAGCACGCACGTGCCAGCTCGCGCACGCGCCCGATATAGGCGGCCCGTTCGGTCACGGCGATGACCCCGCGCGCATCGAGCAGATTGAACATGTGGCTCGCCTTGATGCACTGATCATAGGCGGGAAGGGCGAGCCCGGCATCGAGCAGGGCCCGGCATTCGCCCTGCGCCTTCTGGAAGCCCTCGCCGAGCAGGGCGGTGTCGGCATGCTCGAAATTGTAGGCGGAGAATTCCCGCTCGTTCTGCAGAAAGACATCGCCATAGGTGACGCCGGCGCCGTTGAAGTCGAGATCGTAGACGTTCTCCACCCCCTGCACATACATGGCGAGCCGTTCGAGGCCGTAGGTCAGTTCCGCCGTCACCGGCGCACATTCGATGCCGCCCACCTGCTGGAAATAGGTGAACTGGGTCACTTCCATCCCGTCGCACCAGACCTCCCAGCCGAGCCCCCAGGCGCCCAGGGTCGGGCTTTCCCAGTCATCCTCGACAAAGCGGATGTCATGCAGCGCACTGGTGATGCCGAGCGCCTCAAGGCTCTTCAGGTAGAGCTCCTGAACGTTTTCCGGCGAGGGCTTCAGCACCACCTGATACTGGTAATAATGCTGCAGGCGATTGGGATTTTCCCCGTAGCGGCCATCGGTGGGGCGCCGGCAGGGCTGCACATAGGCCGCCCGCCACGGTTCCGGCCCAAGGGCGCGCAGGGTGGTGGCCGGGTGGAAGGTGCCGGCCCCCATTTCCATGTCGTAAGGCTGAAGGATCAGGCATCCTTCGCCGGCCCAGTAGGCCTGAAGCCTGAGGATCAGCTCCTGAAACGAGGGGGGCCGGGGGGCGCCCCTGCCGTCCGGAAGGCTCATGGGCTTCCCCCGGGACCGCCAAGCCTCGGACAATCCGTCCGGCCGGAGACGCAATCACGGGTTTCCGGTGTGGCATAGGCCCCACAGAGCGGGCAGGAAACCAGATCCGGAATCGCAGGGCTGGCTTTCCCGTCCCGTCCCATCGAATCGGAACGGGCACGGGCGGCCAGGGCGGCGCGGGTGCCGATCCATTTGAAAACCTGCCAGAGAACCAGCAGGATCAGACCGAGAACCAGCAGTTTTGCGAGGCTGAATCCGAACATGGCTGTGTTGTAGTGGGGCGCGGCAAAAAGGGCAAGAACGGCGGCGGTCGGTGGGCTAGAGTCCGAAGCGCGCCCACAGGGCACGATCTTCGAGGCGAACCAGAAGCTCTTCGGCCACAGCCCCGGCAAGGCCGGAGGTCCGGGATTCGGAATCCGCCCCGAAGCGGCGGGAAAGCCAGCCACCCCTGGGAGCAATGGGCATGATCCGCACCTCGGGACCGAACCGCTCCCGCAGCACGCTTCGGCAATCGCCGAGCCCATCCACCAGCCCCAGCTCCCTTGCCTTTCGCCCTGACCAGAAGGCACCGGAGAACAGTTCCTCTTCCGGGCCCTTGAGACGATCCCCCCGGCGTGTCCGCACCAGATCCTTGAAGATCTCGAACATGTCGGCCTGAAGACCCTCCATCATGGCGACATCCTCGGCGGTTTCCGGCCGGAAAAGATCAAAGGCAGGCTTGCGGGCGCCGGTGGCATGGATACGCCGACCGATCCCGAGACGGGCAATCGCCCCGGTCAGGTCGAAGCTGCGAAAGACGACCCCGATGGAACCGACCAGCGAGGATGGATCGGCCCAGATCTCGTCGCCTGCAAGAGCCAGCCAGTAACCGCCGGATGCCGCGACATCTTCGGCAAAGGCCAGCACCGGCACGCCCCGGCGGGCGGCGGCCTCACGGATGCGGGTATGGATCAGGGCCGATTGCACCGGCGAACCGCCCGGGGAATTGATGATCAACGCGACCGCATCAAGGCGATGGGGAGCAAAGGCGCGCTCGATCAGTCGCTCCATCCGCGAGGCATCGACCCCGCCGCGCAGGCCGCCTGCGCGGCGGATGGCGCCCTCCATCCGCAACACCGTCACCATGGGTGGCCGCGACCACAACCGGGAGGGCCTCAACAGGCTAAACAATCGGAACACGGGCGCTCTTTCCTCATCGCACGCAAGCGCGGCATCCTAGCCGACTGCCACCTCGAAGGCCAGCGGCCGTATCCCGCCTCGAACGCCGAAGCAGACAGGGCCGGAACGGCCTAGCCCGTCAGCGAAAGCCCGGCCCCGTGGCGCAGGATGGCCTCTGCCTCGGGGGTGAAGCGGCCTCCCTCTTCGTGCAGGACGAGCCCCTTGGCAAGGCGCAGCGGCGCTTTCGAACCCTTCCGCCCCTGAACGATCACCCGGCCGGCCGGCCCGCTTCCCCGATCGGGCCAGAGCGGGAACAGGATCAGCCCGCCAAGACGTCCGCGAAGCCCGGCCAGAAGATCATCCAGCCGGTCTGCCCTGTGGATCAGGGTCACGCTTCCCTTGTCGCGGGCCATGCGCAGGGCGAAGGCGATCCAGGCGTCAAGGCCCTCGCCACTCTCGATCATGGCCGAAGCCCGGCCGGACACGGGCGAGGCATGGGCGCGTCCCGCTTCCAGATAGGGAGGATTGGCCAGAACATGATCGAAGCTGCCGGGGGCGAGACGGGTCGGAGGACGGGCAAGATCGCCGACCATGAAGTCGGCCCGCGGCCCAAGGCCGTTCCGGCGCGCATTTTCCATGGCAAGGCGCAGAAGTCCGCTTTCGCGTTCCAGACCCGAGACCCGGAGACCGGGCACCCGCCACGCCAGCAACAGGGAGGCGACCCCCACCCCCGCGCCGACATCCAGCGCCCGTTCGCCCGCGACGGCAGGCACCGCAGCGGCAAGAAACACCGGATCGATGGCCGCGCGATAGCCTGTACGCGGCTGAAGAAGGTGCAAGCGCTGATCGAGAAAGCCATCCTCGCTGATCTCTTCGGACTTCGGATCCGCAGCAGGAATCGCGGCGGGTTCGGAAGCCGCCCCCCCTTGCCCCCTGTCGCCCGTGGCATCGTCTTGCACCGGGCCTTCTTGACCCGAGCCTTCTTGCACCGGGCCTTCGCCGGGAGCGCGGTTCACGTCACCCTGGCCAAGGGCGGCTTCGGCATCCCGCAAGATGCGGCGGGCGCTCTCGTAATCGGCATCGGCGACCATCATCCTGCGGGGAATCGCGCTGGCGCTGCCTTCAAGGATCGACATGTGGGTGTCGAGTTCGAACACGGCGATCCCGGCATCCGAGAGAACCGCCTGAACCCAGGACAGAAAGACAGGATCGTTGGCGCTGAGCAGCTCGCGCATGAAGGGTCCTCGTTCGGAGCCGACCCGGGGTGGGCCAAAGAGCCGGCAGGAACCGGCATCACAAGGCCGGGCACAAAGTGGGCAGGCGGCCTGCCGCAACACCCCCTTGCGAGGGCTTCTGCCCGGTTCTATGCTCCGCCAGCGAAGCGGGTCCGTCAAGGAAGAGCGGCACGGGGCCCGAGCCTCTGGCACCTTTCCCGCATGATCGGATGTCTCTCTCGCGGTCAGATGACATGCCTTCGCAATGCACATCCTTCCGCAATGCACATCCCTATGGCAATTCAGGAGTCACCCTTGGCCATCATCGTCTCCCTTGACGACAAGCGCGGGCAGGATCCCAAACCCTCCCTTGCTCCTCTTCAGCGGCTGGTGGCTGACGATCTGGGCCGCGTCAACGGCCTGATCCTCAAGCGGATGGAAAGCAGCGTGCCGCTCATTCCCCAGCTTGCGGGGCATATCATCGCCGCAGGGGGAAAACGGCTGCGCCCGATGCTTCTTCTGGGCTGCGCGAAGCTTTGCGGCTATCGCGGATACCGTCATCTCGGGCTGGCGGCCGCGGTGGAATTCATCCACACCGCGACCCTGCTTCATGATGATGTGGTCGATGATTCCGATCTCCGGCGCGGCCGCGCCACCGCCAACGCGCTCTGGGGCAACCAGCCGAGCGTTCTGGTAGGCGATTTTCTCTTCGCGAGAGCCTTCCAGCTGATGGTCGAGGACGGCTCCCTCGATGTTCTCGATATCCTTTCCAATGCCGCCGCCGTCATCGCCGAGGGCGAGGTTCTTCAGCTGACCACGGCCAATGATACGGCAACCTCGGAAACCGATTACCTGAATGTCATCACCGCCAAGACGGCCACCCTCTTCGCTGCTGCCGCCCGGCTCGGCGCGGTGGTGGCCGGAAGGCCCCGGCTGGAGGAAGAGGCGCTGGCCGCTTTCGGCCTCAATCTCGGCATTGCCTTCCAGCTGACCGATGATGTGCTGGATTACGCTGCCGATGCGGAAGCGATGGGCAAGGAAAGCGGCGACGATTTCCGCGAAGGCAAGATCACCCTGCCGGTGGTGCTTGCCTTCCGCCGCGGCACGGCGCAGGAACAGACCTTCTGGAAGCGCACCCTGGAAGCCCTCGATCAGCGTCCCGAGGATCTGGAACAGGCCCGCCAGATGATGAACCGCCACGGCGCCCTTGCCGATACCCTGGAACGGGCCGATCACTACATCCGCCTCGCGCGCGATGCGCTCGATCCCTTTCCCGAAGGCGAGGTCAAGGATGCCCTTCTCGAAGTGGTCGCCTTCGCCGCAAGCCGCAACTTCTGAACACCCGCTGAAGCACTGGCGCGACGTTTCCGGAACGCGCAGGAACGGGCCTGCCGTGTTCGGGCTTCCTGCCCGTTTCCGTCCTCGGGCGACCGCAGACGGCGAGGATGGCTAGACCAGCCCGAGCCAGAAGATGATTCCGATCCCGCCCAGCAGCAGCACCGCCCCGCTGATCAGGCCGATCGCCGCCTGAAGCAGGGGATCGGGGCCGGAGCCGGATCCCGAAGACCGACGCACGGCGGCACCATCCGGAATCTCCATCGCGCCTCCTGTCGCGGATGCAGAAGATGAATCCGACGGCCGCATGCCACCAACGGCGGCCTCGACCTCACCGTTCATGTGACGATAGATGGTCTGGCTGACAAATCGCTTCCGCTCCTGATCGAAAGAATCCTGAACGACCCGAACCCCCAGGCTGCGATGCTCCGCCATCCTTGCATCTCTCAGCGCATCCTCGCGGCCCTGATAGATGCCGCTGGTCGACCAGCGCCCCTGCCTGAGGACATGAACCTCGTAGCTGACATCCACTTCCATGGCTCCGCCCCCATTGAAGGTGTATTTCTAGTGCAGATTAGGAATCCGGTGTCTCGGATTTCAAACAGTATCGATTCGCATTTATCTCGAATTCGAAGCAATCCGGAAGGCCCTGGCCGGGCGGGGCCGCGCTTCCTGCCTCAAGCACCCGGCTGAGGATAGTGACGACACAGATCGGCGCCTGTCATCGGCCTCGCGATGCCATAGCCCTGGGCATGATCGCAGCCCAGATGGTGCAGATGGTCGAGCATCGCCCCCGTTTCCACCCCTTCGGCCGTCACCTCGAGGCCCATGGTGTGACCAAGATCGATGGCCGAGCGCACGATCATGTCATCCTTGGGGCTGGTCAGCATCTTGCCGACGAAGGTCTTGTCGATCTTCAGGCTGTCGACGGGAAGATCCCGTAACTGGCACAGCCCGGACTGGCCGGTGCCGAAATCATCGATGGCGACACGCAGGCCCATGTCCCGCAGCTGTTGCAGGAAGGACCCGGCCCGGGCCACATCACGGATGATCCCGGTTTCGGTCACCTCGACCTCCAGACGTTCGGGCGCAATCTCATACAGGGCCATCAGGTCCCGCAGCTGGTCGATCACCCGGTCGTTCTGAAGATCCCGGGCGGAAAGGTTGAAGGCGATTCCCAGCGGAATCCCCTGCCCCTGCCAGGATTCGAGCGTGGACATGACACTGCCGATCACCCATTCGGAAAGCTGGTGGATCAGATCGGTCCTTTCCGCCGCCGGAACGAACTCACCCGGCATCAGGATCGATCCGCCCTCGCGCGGCCACCGCACAAGGGCTTCCACCCCTGTCCAGCGCCCGGATTCCAGATGATGCTTGGGCTGGAAATGCAGATCCAGATCGTCATCGGCAATGGCCGCCTTGAGCTCGGTCAGCCTTGCCAGCATGGCCCGGCGCTGCTCGTGAAGATGACCATCATAGACAAGATAGGGCGCCCCTCGTTCCTCGGCCTGCTCCATGGCGAAGCGCGCCGCAAGGGAAAGGCTCTCGCCATCCTCGCCATGGCCGGGATAGCGGGCAATCCCGATATGCGCGGTGGTGCTGACGGGAACCCCCGCAATGGGGCGCGGCCGGGCGACCGCCGATGTCAGCCTTCCACAAACCTCGCGAATACCCTTCGCCAGCCGGGCATCGACGACCATGGCAAAGCTGTCCGCATAAAGATGGTAGAGGGGCTTTGGGGTCGGCAGGTCCTTCTCGGTGGCTCCGGTGATGGCTCCGGCAATATCTCCCGCCACGTCCTGAAGATAGCGCTGCACCGGCTGATGCCCGAACAGGGTGGAAAGCGAACGGAATTCGGCAAGGCCGATCTGCAGCAGCAGGATTCCCTTCTCGCCCTGGGCATCCTGTCCCTTCAGGCCGGGGATCAGGCCATCCAGATCCCGCCGGAGGGCGGCCTGGTTGGGAAGCCCCGTCAGGGCACTGGACTGGCTGCGTTGCGCAAGGGCCCTGTGCTGGGCCAGCAGCAGCTCGCGCATCACCCCCGCCAAACCGCCCATCATGGCAAAAAAGCCAAGCCGCATGCTCCAGTTTTCAAGGCTCTGCATGGTTCCGGTCGCGGTATCGATCGGCATCCAGGGCCCGCAAAGAAGCCCCGCCGCGATGCCGACGACGATCCCGCCGGCCACGCCAAAGGTGAAAGCCCCCAGAAGAATCGGAACATAAATCACATGCACATAGACCCGGGAGGTTCCCCCGGTCTGGTAGATCAGCAGGGTCGAAAGGGCGAGAAGCACAAGGATGACCACCCCGGCGACAAGCCGTGCCCGCACGGGATGATCTTCAAGCTGATCCCAGAGATAACGCCCCCAGCCGGGGGCGGCTGAAGCTGTTGGCCACATGCGGCGTTCCTCCTGCTGCCGGGCTCAGGACGGCCCGGTTCTTTGAACATGCATATTCGCAGCATTGTTAGAGGGATGCAAATCCCCGGGGCCGGCCAGCCCACACCCGCCGCGCATGCCAGGTTCTCAGGCCGCCCCGTCGCAGGGCATCACGCAAGGCGCGCGCACGGCCTCATCTTGCGGATGAGCCGCGAAAGGATCCCTTGCAAGGGAAGCACCCGCAAAGCGCAAGGGAGGTGCCAAAGGGTGCCGGGCCGAAAGGAGGAAGAAGGGGGAGGAGGAGCGGGGACCGGTTCGGGAACTCCGGTCGCCCCTGTAGTCCATGCTGGTCGGGGAGAGAGGATTCGAACCTCCGGCCCCCACGTCCCGAACGTGGTGCTCTACCAGGCTGAGCTACTCCCCGCATGGAAGCACGCCTTATAGCGCTTCACCGCAGGCGGCGCAACGATACCGGTAGCCCGGGCCTCATGTTCTGAAGAAGCCGGGGTGGTTCGCGCCGGCCGGGATCGGTCTTTCCATATTGGCAGAACGGTGGCGTTGGCGGGTTGTCCCTGCGGGATGGCTGTGCTACCGGTCCGCCCGCAGGGGGCAGGGACGGCATCCGGCATCATCCCGTGTCCGTAAACATCACGGCACTCACCACACGGAGCAAGACATGACCATTTTCCCGAAAGCGTTCCCGTTCCCCCTGCCCCTGTTGCCGAAGCGCCTGATCCTGGCCACGGCGGCGGCGGGCCTTGCCCTGCTCGGCAGCGGCACGCCAGCCCTTGCCGGGGGCGATGCCGCCGCAGGCAAGGCCGCCTATCGGGCCTGCGCCGCCTGCCATGCCGTGGATCCCGGGGTGAACCGGGTCGGCCCCAGCCTTCATGGAATCTATGGCCGGAAAGCCGGGGCCGTCGAAGGGTTCCGCTATTCTCCCGCCCTTGCCAATTCCGGACTCGTCTGGAATACGGAAACCCTCGATTCCTTCCTCGAGAACCCCAGAGCCTTCCTGCCCGGCACCCGCATGGCCTTTCCCGGGCTGCGCTCGGAACAGGCCCGCAAGGATGTGATCGCCTATCTCAAGACCCTGAAGTAGCGGGCACCCCGAACAGGGCAAGGCGCGTCTTCAGGGAAATCCGGAGGTGCGAGGTGATTTCCAGGCGACGATCCTCATGGACCGAGGAAGCCTGATCCTCCGCACCTCCTTCCCCCGTGCGGCCCTGGGCCGCACCTTCCTGCCTAGTGCGGCCCAAAGTCGCCTCGTGTTCGGCCACGGCCTTGTCCCGCTCGCCGATCAACTGTTCCGCCTCGGGGCGGAAGAGCCGGATCATGGCCGAAATCCAGCGGTTGACAGGCCAGGAAGGCTGGGCGTGATCGATGGTGAAGCGATCGAGCATCGCGATCACATCGCTTCCGTGATACCAGGTTTCCCCCGTCACCCAGCGATTGGTGGTGAACAGGCAGACGGGCACGCCGAATCGATCCATGGAAATGGCGATCAGATGCGAAAGGGCATCATTGGCGCCCTTCGGCGTTCCGGCTTCGGCCGGGGCGGCCAGGGCGGCCGGAGCCATGCCTGAAGGCATTCCCGAAGGGCGAAGAAAACAGTGAAAATGCCCATGCTCGCCGACACGCAGATCGGCCGGATGGGCATGGTAGAAGAACTGGCTGCCGCTGGCCGCATCATAGACATCGCCCTCGGGATAATGGGTCCATTCGAAGAACCCGTCCGCCTGTCTGAGCAGCTCTCCCACGATATTGTCGCCGGTTCGGGCCAGAACCCGCATCGTTTCCGCCACTTCGGCCGCCGCCTCGGCCATTTCGGCGCGGCGATGTTCGTCGACCATCGACAGGGAAAACCGGAAGGAGGATTCCGGGATCGGAACCGAGGTTTCGGGATCGGTCTTCCTGGCCATGCCTGCTCCCCTGTTGCTCCGTTGATGGCTTTCCACGAGCCGCGCGAACCCCGCGCCCGGGCCTTGCGGGCATCGGGCATCTATACGCAATGCGGGCGAGGCGGAAAACCCCTGGCGCCGCGCGATGATCATGGCTCACGAAATTGTGAAGGAGCGTGTGTTTCAGGGATCGCACTCGAACCCTAGGGTCGGGACGTGTCTGACAGCAGACCATCCACAGACCTTCAGACACGGCCCCGGCGCGGATCTTCCAGGCCAGGATCGCAATGCCCTTCCAGGGAAAGGCCCCTCAGAAGAAAGGACACCACCATGAAA
>JBJHAU010000075.1:0-176 GCA_050480665.1 Alphaproteobacteria bacterium
CCCGCAGAATCTGACGGCCCCGCACATGCTACGATCCGTCATGCCACACAGACTTCCGGATCCGGTTCCGGGCGATCCCCTTCCCGGCCAGGGCCGGGCACGGCGCTTTGGTCACAGGCGTCTTGGTCACAGGTGCTCTGGTGACAGGTGCTCTGGTGACAGGCGCTACGGTCATC
>JBJHAU010000075.1:186-9555 GCA_050480665.1 Alphaproteobacteria bacterium
TCTCCAGACACGGCGACAGCCGCCATGGCCGAACCGCGATCATTCCCGGAAATGCGTCAGATCCTCGCCCCGAACCCCGTGGCCCAGCAGAATCCCTGGCCCCGCAGAATCTGACGGCCCCGCACATGCTACGATCCGTCATGCCACACAGACTTCCGGATCCGGTTCCGGGCGATCCCCTTCCCGGCCAGGGCCGGGCACGGCGCTTTGGTCACAGGCGTCTTGGTGACAGGTGCTCTGGTGACAGGCGCTACGGTCATCGGCTCGCGGAACACGGGAAACGCCCCCTTGCGTGCAGCCCCCGCGTGACCACACTAGAGGGGACCGGAGCGATTTCCAACCTTTTTTTATGGAGCACGGGACGGCGTTCCCCCACCAAGACGAGACAGGATCAGCGCACGTTCCCGGCCGGCAAGATCGGCCCGGCCCTGCCGGAAGACAAGCCCGGAACGCTCGGCCATCCTGGCCACGGCGGGCCCCTGGCCAAGGCCGATCTCGAGAATGGCCCGCCCGTCCCGGGCAAGGATCGCGGGCAGTTGCGGCAGAAGACGCCCATAGGCGGAAAGCCCGTCGGAACCGGCAAACAGCGCCAGGGCAGGATCGTGATCGCGGACGGCAGGGGCCAGCGTCGCCCGGTCCCGCTCCGCCACATAGGGCGGGTTGACCAGAATCAGATCGAACGGCCCGGAGAGGGCCGAGGCCCAATCTCCCACGACAAATCCGGCGCGCGAGGCGAGTCCAAGGCGACGGGCATTGCGCCGGGCGGTGACAACGGCGCCCGGCTGAAGATCGACCCCGAGACCGCAGGCGTTCGGACGTTCCCGAAGCAGGCTCAGCAGCAGGCAGCCGCTTCCGGTGCCAAGATCAAGACACTGAAGCCGCGCCATGCGTTCGGGAAAGGCTTCCAGGGCCGCCTCGATCAGGGTTTCGCTGTCGGGGCGAGGAATCAGCGTCTCGGGCGACACAAGGAAGGTGCTGTCCCAGAATTCCCGCCATCCGGTGATCCGCGCCAGAGGTTCCCCGGTCATGCGACGGCGTACCGCCTGCCGGAAGGCCGCCACGCGATCTTCGGCCAGCGGCTGATCGGGATGGCGAAGCATGGCCTCGCGCGTGAGGCCAAGGACGCCGGCCGCCAGCGCCAGAACCTCGGCACGGGGGCTGAACCGTTCCGCCTCTTCCGGATCCAGGCTTGCGGCGAGCTGCCGTGTGGCCTCGCCGAGAAGCCGGGAGAGAGGCGCCGACCCCGCCCCCCCTTCCGCGACCCCGTCGCCGGGCGGCGCGGCCAGAGAGCCGTTCATGCTGCGTCTCATGGCGCGTCCTGAATCCGGGCCAGCCGCTCGGCCTGATCATGGGCGATCAGGGCCGCAATCACCTCGTCCAGCGCTTCGCCGGTAATGATGCGATCCAGCTTGTGCAGGGTCAGCCCGATGCGATGATCGGTCACCCGACCTTGCGGAAAATTGTAGGTGCGGATCCGTTCGGAGCGGTCGCCGGAGCCGACCTGGGCGCGGCGCGCCTCGGCACGTTCGGCATCCTTCTGCCGGCGCATCATGTCGTAAAGTCGGGCGCGCAGGATCTTCATCGCCTTCGCACGGTTCTTGTGCTGTGATTTCTCATCCTGCTGGGACACCACCAGCCCGCTGGGAAGATGGGTGATCCGGACGGCCGAATCGGTGGTGTTCACCGACTGTCCCCCGGGGCCGGACGCCCGGAACACATCGATCCTGAGATCCTTGTCGTGAATCTCGACATCCACCTCCTCCGCTTCGGGCATGACCGCGACGGTCGCGGCAGAGGTATGAATCCGCCCCTGGGCTTCCGTCTGCGGCACCCGCTGAACCCGGTGCACACCGGATTCGAACTTCAGCCTTGCGAATACATCCGGCCCGGTGATGCTGGCGAAGGCCTCCTTGAAGCCGCCCAGCTCGGTTTCGGAGGTTTCCATGATCTCGAAACGCCAGCCCCGTTGATCGGCATAACGCTGGTACATCCTGAACAGATCGGCCGCGAACAGGGCGGCCTCTTCCCCGCCGGTTCCGGCCCGCACCTCAAGAATGGCATTGCGGGAATCGGCCTCGTCGCGCGGCAGCAGCGCAAGGGTCAGGGCCTTTTCCAGCGCGGGCAGACGGGTGAGCGCCGAAGCCTTTTCCTCGGCCGCCAGACGGCGCATCTCGCGATCCTCTTCCGGCGCCTCGAGAATCTGATCCAGTCCCTCGATCTCCTCGCAAAGCCCGCGCCAGGCCCTGATCGAGGCCACGATATCCTCCAGCTCGGCATAGTCGCGGGTCAGACGGACGACCTCGCTGCCGTCGAGCCCGGCGCTGTCGGCAAGCCGTGCCGCCAGTTCCCGATGCCGTTCCATGATGCGCTCAAGCTTGGCATTGAACGCATGTCGATCCTGACCGCTCACGATGAGCCTCCCGTGCCGTCCCTGTCGTCCTCGTTCTCTTCCGCTCGTTCTGCCTCTTCCCCGCCCTCATCCATGGGCCGGAACAGCTGGGGCAGGCGGGCAAGCCCGGTATCGAGCCTCGCGCCATCCCCGGTCGCGCTTGCCCGCATCGCCGCGATCGGCCCATGCAGAAGCCGGCCGATCAGGGCATGGGTTGCAAGGGCTGCCTCTGCCGAGGGATGGCGTTCCAGAACCCTGGCCCGCTCCGTCTCGAAGGCTGCACGCAGGGCGGCGATCAGCGGTCCGGCGCGGCGGCCTCCCTCGGCAACCAGCCAGGCCGCGACTTCACCGGCCAGAATCCGCCTTGCCGCATCGATCGCCTGTTGCCGTTCCTCACGGCCGGCCTGGGCGATCCGTTCAAGATCGTCGAGGGTGAACAGGAAGGCATCGTCCAGGGTGGCGATGCCGGCTTCCATGGCCGGAGGGATGGCTGCATCGATCAGGATCATCGGCCGGAAACGACGTGCCCTGAGAGCCTCGGCCACCTTCGGCCGGGTGATCTCCGGCGCGGCGCGGCCCAGGGTGGCCAGAACGATATCGTAGCCGGAAAGATCCGCAAGCCCTTCCGCCGGCGTGATCGTTCGCGCGCCGATCCGGGCGGCCAGAGCCTCGCAGCGGGCGGGCACCGTATCGGCGACATCGAGCGCGCCAAGACCCTGTTCCTGAAGGCGCCCGGCGATCAGGGCACCCACCTCTCCGGTTCCCAGAAGAAGCCCTCGGGAGGATGAAAAGCGGCCAAGAACCTCGCGCGCCATCTGCATCGCCGCCGCCGCCAGCGAGACGGCACGAAGGCCGATCCGGGTTTCCCGCCGCACCCGCTTGGCCGCCGCGAAAGCGGCATCGAACATGCGCCCCAGCATCGGTGTCACGATCCCGGCCGCATCCGCCTCGCGGCGGGCCTCCTTCACCTGTCCCAGAACATCGGGCTCTCCGGGGATCGTGCTTTCGAGGGAGGCGGCGATCGCGAAAAGATGGGTGACGGCCTCCTCGTCGCGACGCAGGGTCCAGAGGGGCGCCAGCCGTTCCGGATCGTGATCCGTCAGCATCGCGACCATCCGCCGGAGCGAATCCGAACAGGCGGCGATTGCCTCCGGGGCGCGGGCCAGACCGAAAAAGACCACGCGGTCGCAGGTGGCCAAAGGCACCGCCGGCCCCAGACCGGCGCGGGCAACCGCTGCGGCAAAACCGCCGCGCATCGTGGCCGCATGGCCGAGGGATTCGATCCTTTCGGGGCCGGCCTCGCGGATATCGAGCCCGCAGACGAAAAAACCGGAGAGCGGATCCCCGCCCGGGGCGCCGCCGGGATCGGTGCCGGTGGATTCCGGGAAGCCTCCCGGAGAGGAAGGGTCTGTCGTCATGACCCGGGCTAGCCCCTTGGGGCGAGCTGCTCCTCGAGCCCGTCCAGAGGCACCTCGTTCTGGACGGCGCTGTCCATGTCGCGCAGGGTGGCCACCCCGCGCGCCAGCTCATCCTCGCCCAGAAGCACCGCAACGCGGGCGCCGATCCGGTCCGCCCGTTTCATGCGCCGGCTGAGATTTCCGGAAAACCCGACATCGACGGCAAGCCCCGCCCGGCGCAGCCTTTCGGCAAGGCCGAAGGCGAAGGCTTCCGCCGCGCTTCCCACCGGAATGATGGCCACCGGACGCGGCGCGGGCGGATCGCTGTCGAGCAGCATGGCAAGGCGCTCGATGCCTGCGGCCCAGCCAACCCCGGCGGTCGGCGGGCCGCCCATGGTCTCGATCAGCCCGTCATAACGCCCCCCGGCCAGAACCGTCCCCTGGGCGCCAAGGGCTTCGGTCGTGAACTCGAAGGCGGTATGGCCGTAATAGTCGAGACCGCGCACCAGGCGCGGATTCAGCACATAGGCGATCTTGAGATCATCAAGACCCTGGCGCAGTTCGGCGAAGAACCCGGCGGCTTCCGGCGTGAGGTAATCGTCGAAGACAGGCGCAGCCTCCACCAGGGCACGATCCCCTTCATCCTTGGAATCGAGGATCCGCAGGGGATTCCGCTCCAGCCGGTTGCGGCTGTCTTCGGACAGGCGATCACGCAGGTCGCTGAAATAGGCCACCAGCGCTTCGCGATAGGCGGTGCGGCTGGCCGTGTCGCCCAGGGTGTTCAGCTCCAGCCTTGTGTGCGACAGCACCCCCAGGCGATCCAGAACCCGGGCGGCAAGGGCGATGATCTCGACATCGCCCTGTGCCGAGGGCACGCCGATCAACTCGATCCCGATCTGGTGGAATTGCCGCAACCGCCCCTTCTGAGGCCGCTCGTGGCGGAACATCGGCCCGGAATAGAACAGCTTCAGGGGCAGCGCCTGCCCCAGACCCCCGCTGATCACGGCGCGGGCGATGCCGGCCGTGCCTTCCGGCCTGAGCGTGATCTCGTCGCCGGAGCGATCGGTGAAGGTATACATCTCCTTGGTGACGATATCCGAGGTATCGCCGAGGGTGCGCCGGAACACCTCGGTGAACTCGAAGATCGGCGTCGCCATCTCGTGATAGCCGTAAAGCGCCGCCGTTTCCTCGGCGGCACGGTGGATGGCGCGATGGCGGCGGAACTGGTCGGGCAACAGATCATGGGTGCCGCGAACCGGCTGAAGTCGTGACACGCTTTCCTCCGGTCTAGGGATGCGCGGCCGGGGCCGGGGCGGAATGGCGGGAAGACGGGGTCGCGGCCGTCCCGGCGCCGGGGACGGCTTTCGGCTCTGCCTCGATGGCGGCTGCCCGCTGTTCGACCAGGGCAACGATATGATCCACCATGTCCTGTGTTCCGGTCTTGTGGTCGGGAGCCCCGGCCAGATAGACCATGTGGGTGCCCCGACCGCCCCCGGTCAGGCCGATATCGGTTTCCCGGGCTTCGCCGGGACCGTTGACCACGCAGCCGATGATCGAAAGGGTGATCGGCGTCGTGATATGGGCAAGCCGCTCTTCCAGAGTTGCGACCGTCCCGATGACATCGAACTGCTGGCGGGCGCAGGAAGGGCAGGCGATGATCGTCACCCCCTTGTGACGCAGGTTCAGGGCCTTGAGAATCTCGAACCCGGCGTGAATCTCTTCCACCGGATCGGCCGACAGGGAGACCCGCAGGGTATCGCCGATTCCTTCCGCGAGCAGCATGCCGAGACCGATCGCCGACTTGATCGTGCCGGTGCGCAGCCCGCCGGCCTCGGTGATCCCGAGATGCAGGGGATAGTCGCAGAGCCCGGCAAGCCCGCGATAGGCGCCGAGGGCCAGAAAGACATCGGAGGCCTTCACGGAAATCTTGAACTCCCGGAAATCATTGTCCTCGAGAATCCGCATGTGGCGCTGGGCACTCTCGATCAGGGCTTCGGGGCAGGGTTCCCCGTAGCGTTCCAGCAGATCACGCTCGAGCGAGCCCGCATTGACGCCGATCCTGATCGAACAGCCGTGATCGCGGGCCGCCTGAACCACCTCGCGGACACGCGCGGCGCTGCCGATGTTGCCGGGATTGAGCCTGAGACAGGCGGCCCCGGCCTCGGCGGCCTCGATGGCCCGGCGATAATGGAAATGGATATCGGCGACGATCGGCACCCGGGCCGAAGCCACGATGGACTTCAGGGCCGCGGTGGATTCGGCGTCGGGGCAGGAAACCCGCACGATATCGGCCCCGGCTTCTTCCAGGGCACGAATCTGGGCCAGCGTGGCCCGAACGTCGCGGGTATCGGTATTCGTCATGGACTGGACGGAGATCGGGGCATCGCCCCCGACCGCGACCGAACCCACCATGATCTGCCGCGAAGGCCGCCTTGAAATCTCGCGATAGGGACGGAGGCTCATGACCGGCTCCAGCGACGGGATGGCTTTGGCTTCCCCAACGATTCCTTCCTCGCCTTCACCTGTGGTGGCGACACGGCGAAGTCAAGCCCCGACACGGCGCGGCAAGCTGCGGTCATCGTGCTTCTCCGGAGGGAGGCAGCAGCCGTTCGGGGTCGAGGGAAACATCCCTGCGCACCTCACCCAGCCCGCCAAGCGGCGGCGCCAGCCTTCCGCCGACCCGGATTTCCAGGGCCCCGGCATTGCCGGTGGTCAGGGTCAGCCCGCTTTCGCGGGGAACGGTGTAGCTGTCGCCTTCGCGCAGGATGCGGGTCATGACCAGGGCCCCGTTGGCCGCCCGCACCTGAATCCAGCTGTCGGCGGTGGCCTGAACCACAATCTCGCCCGCAGCCGGTGCAGCAACGGCTTCTGACGGTGGCGCCTCATCGCGCGGGGGCGGGGAGGGGGGCACCGGGGCGCGCACCGGCGCAGCGACCGTGGCAGGGTCCGTGGCGGGAATCGGGGCAGGAACCGGCACCGCTTCGGCGGCGGACGATTCTGCCGGGGCCACCGGTTCCGTCGCAGGCCCTGTCGCAGGCTCTGTCGGTGGCGCTGTCGGGGCGGCAGGTCCTGTGGTGAGAGGTTCGGGGATGGCGGGTTCTGTCGGCACGGCCCCCACGGGCGGGGCGGGGGCCTGTTCTGCAGGGGTCTGTTCTGCGGGGATGAGGGGCGCCTCGACGGGCGGTGTCGGCGCCGTCACGGCCTCCATCGCGTCGGGCAGCATCTCGCTGAACTCCGGAGACAGGGCCGGGATGAGATCGCCGGGTCTCAACCCGCGATCGTTCATGTAATACCACAGGCCGTAGGCCAGGATCGCCAGCAGCAGGGCGATGAGCAGGATCGCGCCCCGGGGAATCCGGCTTTCCGCCGCCGGTTCGGGAAAATAGAGGTTCGTTTCCTGCCCGAAACCGGCCCGGTCGCGCTTGTAGGCGCGCACCGCCTCTTCCCCGTCGAGGCCGAGCGCATGGGCATAGGATCGCACGAAGCCAAGGGCATAGACCGGCCCGGGAAGCGCCTCGGGGCGATCCGCTTCGATGGCTTCGAGGAAGGCCCGACGAATGTGCAGGGAATCGGCGACCTCGTCGAGGCTGAGCCCGGCGGCCTCCCGAAAACGGGCCAGAACCTCGCCCACCGAAACGCCATGTTCCGAGGTCACGGCGAAGGGATTGTTACGGGCGGCGTCGGCATCCTCACGGGGTGCGGCGCCGTGCCATCCTCTGATCTTGTCGGTTTCCACCATGGCCGTATCCGCTGTTCCGGGCCTTCCGGTCGCCCCCCGGGTCGGGCACGCGTTCAGAAGGGACTCGCTCGGAAGGCACGCGTCCTTGAGGCGCATCTCTTCGGGACGCAAGGCTTCGAGACGCGAATGTATACCACAGTCCGGCGCGGGAAGGATGAAAAGACGCGCCGCGGCCTAGACCGGAACGCCATGATCGCGGGCAAAGGCCTGAAGGCGATCACGCAGGCTCGCCGCCGGAAGGGGCAGGATCGTCGCAAGATAGGAGTCAAGAGCGCCAAGATGCAGGCCCCGGATCATCGCCTTGACCCTGCCGATGGAACGCGGTGCCATCGAGATCGAACGCAGGCCGACGCCGATCAGGGCCATGGCCTCCAGCGGATTTCCGGCCATCTCGCCGCACAGGGACAGCGGAACGGACGCCTTTTCGCATTGGCGGGCAAGGTCGCGAAGCATTCTGAGAGGGGCGGGCGACAGAACATCGAACCGTTCGCTGACCCGGGGATTGGCGCGATCGGCGGCAAGAAGAAACTGGAAAAGATCATTCGAACCGACTGACAGGAAATCCACCCGTTCCAGAAGTTCGGGCAACTGCCACAACAGGGCCGGAACCTCCAGCATGGCGCCGACCCGAAGGGTGCGGGGCAGAACCCCGCCCAGGGCCTGTTCACGCCCCTGCTCCATGCGCAGGATCTGCATGGCCCTGTCGTATTCGGCCACCATCGTGATCATCGGGAACATGATCGCCAGATCCCGGCCCGCCGCCGCGCGTATCAGGGCGCGGATCTGCTGGCGCAGCATGGCCGGCCGGTCGAGACCGATGCGGATGGCCCGCCAGCCGAGCGCCGGATTTTCGCCGCCATCGGCCTCGAAATAGGGCAGAGGCTTGTCGCCCCCCACATCCAGGGTACGGAACACGACCGGTTTGTCCCGGGTCTGGTCGAAGATGCTGCGATAGAGGGCTGTCTGGGCTTCCACATCGGGATAGGCCGCACGCATCATGAAGGGAATTTCCGTGCGGAACAGGCCGATTCCATCGGCCCCGCTCAGATGCAGCTGTGGCAGATCGAATTCGAGGGCGGCGTTGATGTTCAGCGCGATGGGCCTGCCATCGAGAGTGATCGCCGGCTTGTCGCGCAATTCGGCGAAGGCGCGCCTTTGAGCCGCTCGAAGGGTGAGGGCGTCGTTGAAGGCCTGCTGCACGTCTTCGGCGGGCCTGACGAAAACCTGCCGGTTTTCGGCATCGATCAGGATCGGATCGCCCGCCTGGATCTTGGCGAAGGCCTCCTTGACCTGGCCGATCACCGGAATGTCGAGGGCGCGGGCCAGAATCGCGATATGGGATGTGGGCGAGCCTTCCTCGAGAATCAGCCCTCTCAACCTTCCGGTCTCGTAGTCGAGAAGCTCTGCCGGGCCCATGCGGCGGGCGACCAGGATCACGTCTTCGGGCAGGCTGCGCGGATCGGGGGCCGGATCGCTCCGGGTCAGATTCCGGAGCAGGCGCACGGCGACATCGTCGATCTCCGCCAGGCGTTCGCGCAGATAGGGATCGGCAACCTGGCCCATCCGCACGCGCATGCTGTCGCGAATCTGCTGGACAGCCGCTTCCGCCGTGAGCCCGGAACGGATGGCATCCCGGATTCGTTCGAGCCAGCCGGTATCGGCCGCGATCAGGCGAAAGGCCTCGAGAATTTCGAGAGGCTCGCCGCCGCGAAAGATATCCCGCTGCCCGAACAGCGTCTCGAGCGCATTCTGAAGTTCCGCGAAGGCCTGCCGAAGCCGGACCAGCTCGGCTTCGGGATTGTCGGCAACCACCTGGCGAATGGCCACATCGGGACGGTGCAGGA
>JBJHAU010000076.1:0-9548 GCA_050480665.1 Alphaproteobacteria bacterium
TCCACCAGGCGGCAGGTGTTTTCGAACATGGCATCGGTTTCGGTGGGAAAGCCGGCGATGAGATCGGCGCCGAAGACGATCTCCGGTCGCCGTGTTCGCAGCGCCTCGCACAGGGCGATGGCCTGGGCGCGGGTATGGCGGCGCTTCATGCGCTTCAGGATCAGATCGTCGCCGGATTGCAGGCTGAGATGAAGATGAGGCATCACCCTCGGTTCGCCGGCGATCAGCTCGAACAGCCCCGGATCGATTTCCGCAACATCGACGGAAGACAGCCGCAGCCGGGTCAGTTCCGGAACCGCGCCGAGAAGCCGGGCCACCAGATCGCCAAGGCGGGGCTCGCCCGGAAGGTCGCCGCCATAGGCGGTCAGATCCACGCCGGTCAGGACGATCTCTCGATAGCCGCTTGCGGCAAGGTGCCGGGCCTGGCGCTCCACCTCGGCGGGGGGCACCGAGCGGGATGGCCCCCGGCCGAAGGGGATGATGCAGAAGGTGCAGCGATGGTCGCAGCCCTGTTGCACCTCCAGAAAGGCACGGGCGCGGCCTTCGAAGCCATCGACCAGATGGCCGGCGGTTTCGCGAATCCGCATGATGTCGTTCACGGCGACGCGCGGCGCAGCCCCGGAACGGATCGTGGCAAAGGTTTCGGTTTTCAGCTTGTCGTCATTGCCGATCACGTGATCGACCTCGGCCATGGAGGCGAAGGCCGCAGGATCGATCTGCGCGGCGCAGCCTGTCACGATCAGCGGCGCATCGGGATGGTCGCGCCGCGCCCGGCGAATGGTCTGGCGGCACTGGCGTTCCGATTCGGCGGTGACCGCGCAGGTGTTGACGATGATGGCGTTGTCGAGCCCGGCTTCGCTGGCCTTGCGGCGCATGACCTCGGCCTCGAAGGTGTTGAGCCGGCAGCCGAGGCTCAGCACCTTCGGCCCCGGGGCGGCGGCCCGGGGCTTCTCGCCGGGGCCGTGGGGCGGGGGGGCGTTGTTCCGGTCGGCCATGGTCACGAGCCTTCGGCCCGATCACCCCCGCCCGAAAGCCCGGCAAGCAGGGTGGGCGAAAGCCGTCCCGAGAAGGCCAGGGCGACAGGGCCGGTCATCAGCACATGGCCATCCTGAGGCCGCCATTCGATGATCAGCGGCCCCCCGTCGAGGGCGCAGGTGACGCGCCTGTCCAGAAGCCCCCTCCGGATGCCGTTGACCACGGCGGCCGAGGCTCCGGTGGCGCAGGCAAGGGTCAGCCCGGCGCCGCGTTCCCAGACCCTCAGCCGCAGGCTGTCGCGGCTGTCGATCCGGGCAAAGCCGATATTGGCCCGCTCGGGGAAAAGGGGGTGGGTCTCCAGCCCCGGCCCCAGGACGGCCATGTCGAATGCGGACAGATCCTCGACGAAGAAGGTGGCGTGGGGGTTGCCCATGGAACAGGCCGCCGGTGCGACGAGATCCTCGCGGTTCAGGTCAAGCGCCAGGGTATCCATCGGTTCGGCCAGGGGGATCTGGTGCCATTCCGTTTTCGGAATGCCGAGGTCCACGGTGATCCCCTCGCCGGAGCCTTGACCCAGAAGAAGCCCCGCCTCGGTCTCGATGACGGCCTCATCCGTGCCCTGTTCGGCCATCAGCAGGGCGGCAACGCAGCGGGTGGCGTTGCCGCAGGCGGCGGAGGTTCCGCCATCGGCGTTGCGGATCCGCATGAAGGCCCCGGCATCGGGATGGCGGGGCGGTTCCAGCACGATCAACTGGTCGCAGCCGACCCCCCGCCTGCGATCGGCAATGGCCCGGGCGGCCTGGGCATCGATCGGCGGGATCGGCCCGGTGCGCGCATCGATGATCACGAAATCGTTGCCGAGTCCGTGCATCTTGAGAAAGTCTATGTCGCTCATGGCCTGCTTATAGGGGGCCGGTGCGGGGAAAGGCAACGGGATTCGGCCCCGGCCCCCCTGCGGGGCCGGGCTTTCGTGCCTTCCGGGTTCCGGCCCGGAATGGCAGGGGATGGCGGATGGGCGAAGTTCGAGAAAGAGGCTTGCCAAGGCCGGTCTCGGGTGCCATCCATCGTCCGGCCCTCAAGGCCCCTGTTCCGATTTGCGGCCCGCAGGGGCCGCACCCATCAGCCTCATGGCCCCCTCATGGCCTCAACCGGAGTTCCAGATCAATGAGTTCAGATCGATGAATGCGCCGTCTTCCGATCACCCATCTTCCGTTCACAAGGAACGTCTTCTTTCCTTTGTCGAGCGCATCGAGCGCATGGAAGAGGAGCGAGCCGCCCTCAACGCCGATCTGCGCGAGATCTATGCCGAGGCCAAGGCGAACGGGTATGACGTGAAGGCCTTGCGTCAGGTGGTGCGGCTTCGCAAGAAGGATCCTGCCACCCGCCAGGAGGAAGAGAGCATGCTCGATCTTTACAAGGGTGTGCTGGGCCTCGACTGAACCTGTATCGGCAACGGCATCGGCCGGGCCTGTCGCCCGCCTGCCGGCTTG
The DNA here is from genome assembly GCA_050480665.1 of Alphaproteobacteria bacterium. Lineage (GTDB taxonomy): Bacteria > Pseudomonadota > Alphaproteobacteria > SMXQ01 > SMXQ01 > JBJHAU01. The sequence continues at coordinate 2,466 of JBJHAU010000076.1, forward strand.
ACTTTCCGCGCCCGGCACGCCTAGAGTGCCGGCGCTCCGGCACATTTCGTTCCGAGAGCTTCCCGGGAACCGGCCCGGGAGGTCCGCCAGCCCGCGAGTTTCGCGCACTGGCGCGATGGCCGTTGGGCCGTTTCCGGTGTCGGTCGGGATCGTGAATCCGGCCAGCATGAGGAGCCTTCGGGCATGTTCGAAAGCCTGGGCCAGCGCCTGAACGGGGTCTTCGACCGGCTGACACGCCGGGGCGCCCTTGCCGAATCCGATGTGGATGAAGCCCTGCGCGAGGTGCGGATCGCCCTGCTGGAGGCCGATGTCGCCCTTCCGGCGGTGAAGCAGTTCCTTGCCCGGGTGCGCGAGAAGGCGATTGGCGAAACGGTGATCCGCTCCGTGACCCCGGGGCAGATGGTCATCAAGATCGTTCATGACGAGCTGGTCGCCATTCTCGGCGGCGCAACGGAGGCGCTCAACCTTGCAACGACCCCGCCGGCCGTGATCCTGATGGTCGGGCTTCAGGGCTCCGGCAAGACCACCAGCGCCGCCAAGATCGCACATCGCCTGGAGCGGCGCGAGAAGAAGCGTGTGCTGATGGCCTCGCTCGACACCCAGCGTCCCGCCGCCCAGGAACAGCTCGCCGTTCTCGGTCGGCAGGCGGGAATTGCGACCCTGCCCGTCGTGGCTGGCCAGGCCCCCCTGGACATCACCAACCGGGCCCTGGCTGCAGGCCGGCTCGAAGGCTTCGATGTCGTGATTCTCGATACGGCGGGCCGGCTCGCCATCGACGAGCCGCTGATGGATGAGGTTGCCCGCATCCGCGATCTTGCAAGGCCGGTGGAAACCCTTCTGGTGGCCGATGCGATGACCGGGCAGGATGCGGTGAACACCGCCTCTGCCTTTGCCGAACGTGTCGGCATCACCGGCATCGTGCTGAGCCGGGTCGATGGCGATTCCCGTGGCGGCGCGGCGCTGTCCATGCACGCGGTGACCGGGGCGCCGGTGAAGCTGATCGGCACCGGCGAAAAGCTGGAGGCGCTGGAGGATTTCCATCCAGACCGGATCGTCTCGCGTCTTCTCGGCATGGGCGATGTGGTCGGCCTTGTGGAGCGTGCCCAGGCCGAGGTGGATCAGGACGAGGCCGAGCGCCTTGCCGCCCGCATGAAGAAGGGCCAGTTCGATCTGGATGACATGGCCTCGCAATTGCAGCAGCTGACGAAAATGGGGGGCCTCAAGGGATTGCTGTCAATGCTGCCCGGTGTGCGCAACGCAAGGGCGGAAATGGCGAAGGCCAATATGGACGAGAAGGTGATCGGTCGGCAGCTGGCAATCATCCGTGCCATGACCCGGGCCGAGCGGCGCAACGTGAAGCTGCTGAACGGCTCGCGCAAGCGCCGGATCGCCCGTGGCTCCGGCACCGAGGTGCCCGATGTCAACAGGGTGGTCAAGCAGTACATGCAGATGGCGAAGATGATGAAGAAGGTCGGAAAGATGGATCCCAAGGCCCTGGCCCGCTCCATGCCGCCGGGTCTTGCGGGCGGGCTTTCCGGGCCCATGTCAGGGCCCATGTCCGGATCCATGCCCGGAGGCTTTCCCGGGCTGCCCCCGGGCAAGGGGCCTTTCGGGCGCTGAAAGCCGGACCCGGCCCTGACGACCGTACCCGCCCGCCCGCCAATAAAGGCCGCCTTCTCCGTTGTCACGCCACACAGAACGAAGTGAAACCGAACGAAGTCAGATCGAAACCAGACGCACTCTAACCGGACGAGCTCACCACAAGGAAACCTGTCACAAGGCAACCTGTCACAAAGCAACCCGACCCGACACGCCTCTTCTATGAAAGGAACAAGCAACCGATGGCCCTGAAGATCCGTCTCTCCCGCGGGGGCGCCAAGAAGCGCCCCTTCTATCGCATTGTCGTGACCGATTCCCGCAGCCCCCGCGACGGGCGCTTCATCGAGCGTATCGGCCATTATGATCCGATGCTGCCCAAGGATCATGCCCAGCGCATCGTGCTGAAGGATGATCGCGCCCGCCACTGGCTGGCCCAGGGGGCGAAGCCCAGCGACCGGGTTGCAGGCTTTCTCAGCGCCGCCGCACTGATCGAAAAGCCGGCCCGCGCCGACCAGACGAAGCAGCATCTTCCGCGGGCGAAGGCGCAGGAGCGGATGCGTGAGGCTGAAGCCGCGAAGGCCGCCGCCGCCGAGGCCGCCGCCAAGGCGGCCGCGGAAGCCGAAGCCGCCCCGGCGGCAGAAGCCGAAGCCGCCCCGGCAGAAGCCGAAGCCGCCCCGGCAGAAGCCGAAGCCGCCCCGGCAGAAGCCGAAGCTGTCACCGCAGAGGAGACGTCCTCAGATCCGGCTCCGGCGGAAGCCCCGGCCGAGGATGCCGCGGGTGGCGACGGCGAAAAATCGGCCTGATCGTGCGGGCGGGAACGCCCGTGGGGCGGCGCCTGCGCCCGATTCGGTCGCCGAGGGTTCCCCGGATTCCGACACGCCGGGGTGGATTCTTCTCGGGGTGATCGGCCGCCCGCGCGGGGTGCGGGGCGCGCTTTGGGTTCGTTCCCATACCGCCGATCCGGCATCGATCGCCGCTTACGGTCCCCTGACAGACAGGAAGACCGGACGCCGCTTCACCCTGACCGTGGATTCGGTCGGCAAGGGCAAGGTTGCGGTGCGGATCGCGGGAATCGAGGATCGCGATGCGGCCGGGGCCCTGGCCGGGACCGAGCTGTGGGTGCCGAGGGATCGGTTGCCCGCCCCCGATCCGGAAGAGTTCTACCATGCGGATCTGGTAGGGCTTGAGGCTCTGGGGCCGAAGGGTGAACGGCTGGGCCGGGTGGCGGGGGTTTATGCCTCGGCCGGAATCGATGTTCTGGATATCGCCTGTCCCGATGGGCGGATCGTGGCGGTGCCCTTTACCCGGGCCTGCGTTCCGGAGGTGGATGTGTCCCGGGGGCTGGTTCGGCTTGATCCGCCCGAGGAACTGTTTGGAGGCGAGGCCCCGGCCGGGAGCGGAGAGAAGTCCGGCCCCATGCGGGGCGAAGCGTGATGGCGATGGTGAAGGATTCCCTTTCCCGCCCGTGGACGGCGAGCGTGGCCAGCCTGTTCCCCGGCATCTTTCCGGGTCCGCTTGGCCATTCGCTGGCGGGAAAGGCGCTTGCGGAGGGCCGCTGGCGTCTTGAAACGGTAGACATTCGCGCCTTTGCGCGCGATAAACACCGCACCGTGGATGGGCCTCCCTTCGGGGGCGGGCCTTCCATGGTGCTTCGGCCCGATGTTGTCGATGCCGCCATGGCTGCCGCCGAGGCCCTGTGCCCTGGCGCGCCAGCCCTGTATCTGACCCCGCGCGGGCGGGTTCTGGATCAGGCGCGGGTGCGGGCCCTGGCTTCGGGGCCGGGTCTCGTGGTTCTGTGCGGGCGGTTCGAGGGTGTCGATCAGCGGGTGATCGAGGCGCGCGGGCTTGAGGAAGTCAGCCTTGGCGACTTCATCCTTTCCGGTGGCGAACCGGCAGCGATCGCCCTGATCGATGCCTGTGTGCGCCTTTTGCCGGGGGTGGTCGGCAATCTGGCGAGCCTTGAGGAAGAGAGTTTCGAGGATGGGCTTCTTGAAGCGCCGCTCTACACCCGGCCCGTGGACTGGCAGGGGCGAAGGCCACCCGCCGTGCTGCTTTCGGGCGATCACGGACGGATCCGCAGCTGGCGTCTTGCCGAGGCGGAGCGGGTGACCAGAGAGCGTCGTCCCGATCTCTGGGCCCGGAAGGGCCCGGGCAAAGCCTGAGAGGCCCGGTCGGGCCATGTGTGCTGAAGATCGTGCTGAAGACCGGGCAGGAGAGGGTTCGAGATACGGGCCAGCCCCTTGTGAGACGGGGCGGCCTTGAGGATGGATGGACAGGAAAGCCCGCTCATGGGCGGCAGATGCAAGGAATGGAATCATGAACATCATTGAACGGCTGGATGCGCAGGAAAGGGAACGGCTGAGCGCCGCGCGCGGGATTCCCGAGTTCGGCCCGGGCGATACGCTGCGGGTTTCGGTGAAGGTTGTGGAAGGCACCCGCGAACGCATCCAGGCGTTCGAGGGGGTGTGCATCGCCCGCAAGCAGGCGGGGGTCAATTCCTCCTTCACCGTGCGCAAGATTTCCTACGGCGAGGGGGTGGAAAGGGTGTTTCCGCTCTATTCCCCGAATGTGGTGGAAATCGACGTGAAACGTCGTGGCGCCGTGCGTCGGGCCAAGCTGTATTACCTGCGCGGGCGCACCGGCAAGCGGGCCCGTATCGCCGAAAAGGTGGTGCGCCGCCCGACCGAGCAGGTTGCCGCCCCGATTCCTCCCACCGTCGTGGCCCCGGCCCCGGATTAAGGGAAGGATCAGCGAAGGGATCAGGGCAGGGATCGAGGCCGGAATCGAGCCTCGTTCCAGGCCGCTCAGGGCTCGGGGAATCCTTGCGGATTTCTCACGGAATCCCTCCTCGATCTTTCCACGATCCTGCCGGTAACCTGCCGGGATCCTTCGGGACAGAGCCGTGACAGACTCACAAAGTCGGACAGATTCGAAGGACAGACTCAAAGACTGACCACAGACTCAAAAGACTGACCCAGGATGAGCTCATGACCGCACCGAAGACATTGTTCGACAAGATCTGGGACAGCCATGTCGTCGACCGCGATGCCGATGGCAACTGCCTGATCTATATCGATCGCCAGCTGGTTCACGAGGTCACCAGTGCCCAGGCCTTCGAAGGGCTGCGCCTTGCGGGCCGCAAGGTGCGTCGGCCCGAGGCCTCGCTGGTGGTGGCCGATCACAATGTTCCCACCACCGACCGCCGTGCCGGGATCGAGGATCCCGATTCGCGGCTTCAGGTCGAAACCCTCGAAGCCAACGCCCGTGAATTCGGCCTGACCTATTTTCCCCTGTCCGATGCCCGCCAGGGGATCGTGCATATCGTGGGGCCGGAGCAGGGGTTCACGCAGCCGGGCATGACCATCGTCTGCGGCGATTCCCACACCGCCACCCACGGCGCCTTCGGGGCGCTGGCCTTCGGGATCGGCACCTCCGAGGTCGAGCATGTCCTCGCCACGCAGACCCTGATTCAGGCGCCGGCGAAGAACATGCGGATCACGGTTACCGGCACGCCTCATTCGGGGATCACCGCGAAGGACATCATTCTTGCGATCATCGGCAAGATCGGTACCGCCGGCGGCACCGGGCATGTGATCGAATATGCCGGCGAGGCGATCTCCGCCCTGTCCATGGAAGGGCGGATGACGGTCTGCAACATGTCGATCGAGGCGGGTGCGCGGGCCGGTCTGATCGCGCCCGACGACACCACCATCGCCTACATGAAGGACCGTCCCATGGGCCCCCGCCCCGAGGAATGGGAGGCCGCCGTGGCCTTCTGGCGTTCCCTGCCTTCCGATCCCGGTGCCGGTTACGACAAGGAGGTGACCCTTGCGGCCGAATCGATCGAACCGCTCGTCACCTGGGGCACCAGTCCGGAAGATGTTCTGCCGATTTCCGGAGCGGTGCCCGATCCGGAGGCCATGACCGACGAATCCCGTCGTCGCGCCGCGCGCCGCGCGCTGGAATACATGGGGCTTGAGGCCGGCACGCCACTGGCCCGGATTCCGATCCAGACCGCGTTCATCGGCTCCTGCACCAATGGCCGGATCGAGGATCTTCGCGCTGCCGCCGCCATCGCCCGGGGCCGCAAGGTTGCCGAAGGGGTTCGCGCTCTGGTGGTGCCCGGCTCCGGTCTGGTCAAGGCCGAGGCCGAGGCCGAGGGGCTCGACAGGATCTTCGCCGAGGCCGGTTTCGAATGGCGCGAGGCGGGATGCTCGATGTGCCTTGCCATGAACGCCGATCGCCTGGCTCCCGGCGAGCGGGCGGCCTCCACCTCGAACCGCAATTTCGAGGGCCGTCAGGGCCCCGGCGGACGGACCCATCTGATGAGCCCGGCAATGGTGGCGGCGGCGGCGATCCGCGGCCATATCACCGATGTCCGGGACTTCGACTGAGGAGCGGTGTCATGGAAAAGTTCACGACCCTCACGGGCATTGCCGCCCCCCTGCCGATGATCAATGTGGATACTGACAAGATCATTCCGGCCAAATGGCTCAAGACCATCCGGCGTACCGGTCTGGGCCCGGCCCTGTTCGAGGCGATCCGCTACCGCAAGGATGGTTCGGAAGATCCCGATTTTGTCCTGAACCGCCCCCCCTATCGCGAGGCGAAGATTCTGGTCACGGGCCGCAATTTCGGCTGCGGCTCCTCGCGCGAGCATGCGGTCTGGGCCCTTGAAGGCTTCGGGATCCGTTGTGTCATCGCTCCGGATTTTGCCGACATCTTCTATTCCAATGCCTTCAAGAACGGGATTCTGCTGATCCGCCTTCCCGAGGCGACGGTGGAACGGTTGATGAAGGATGCGGAGATGGGCGACAACGCGCGCTTCGGTGTCGATCTGGAACGGCAGATCATCACCCGCCCCGATGGAGAAGAGATCGCCTTCGAGATCGATCCCTTCCGCAAGCATTGCCTTCTGAACGGCCTTGACGATATCGGCCTGACCTTGCAGAAGGCCGAGGCCATCGCCGCGTTCGAATCCGAGGGACGGGCCCGTGCGCCCTGGCTTTATCGCGGGGCGTCTCAGGCCTGAGATGCCCGCCGAAGGATCCCTCCCGGGATCATGATCAGACCATGGGAGACTGCGGGATGGCCGCCAACAAGAAACTGCTGATGCTACCGGGCGACGGGATCGGTCCGGAAGTGATGGGTGAGGTGAAGCGGGTTCTCAACTGGATGGATTCGCACCGTGCCGTCCGTTTCGATGTGGACGAGGATCTGGTGGGCGGTTGCGCCTATGAGGCTCATGGCACGCCTCTGGCCGATGCCACCATGGACAAGGCGCTGGCTGCCGATGCCGTGCTGCTGGGTGCCGTGGGCGGTCCGAAATGGGAATCCCTGCCGTTCGCGCTTCAGCCCGAACGCGGCCTGCTGCGCCTGCGCAAGGACATGGCGCTGTTTGCCAATCTGCGTCCGGCGATCGTGTTCGATGCCCTGGCCGAGGCCTCGACCCTGCGCACGGATCTGGTGGCCGGGCTGGACATC
>JBJHAU010000077.1:0-9250 GCA_050480665.1 Alphaproteobacteria bacterium
ACATAATAGTCGTCGCGCAGCCGCTGGTTGATGGCGTTCAGGGCCGGCTCGTTGACCGAGATGATCTTCCCGTTCCTGATCTCGGGCACCGGATAGCTGGCATTGCTGAGAACATGATCGTCGTCGATCTTGGTCTCCTCGTAACGCCCCTTGATCCCCATCGTGTAGTAGGTTGCGGCGTTGGTGGAGAGTTCCTGACCGAACAGGTCGAGACAGATCGAGAAGTGGAAGTTGAGATACTTCTGGATCGTCGGCAGGTCGATTCCCCCGAACCGGCGAACATCCGCAGGATCGGAAAGGTTGTTCTCCTTCATGATCTCGCAGGAACGCTGCACGATCCTCGAGATGCCGCTTTCGCCGACAAAGAGATGATGCGCCTCTTCGGTCAGCATGAAGCGACAGGTGCGTGACAGCGGATCGAAGCCGGATTCGGCCAGGGCCGCAAGCTGGAACTTGCCGTCACGATCCTGGAAGTAGGTGAACATGTGGAAGGACAGCCAGTCGGTGGTGTCCACATTGAACGCCTGAAGGATCCGCGGCTTGTCGGGATCGCCGGCATGGCGCTCCAGCATGGCTTCCGCTTCCTCGCGCCCGTCGCGGCCGAAATAGCGGTGGAGCAGATACACCATCGCCCAGAGGTGACGCCCCTCCTCCACATTCACCTGATACAGGTTGCGAAGATCGTAGAGAGACGGGGCGGTCTGGCCAAGCCTGCGCTGCTGCTCGACGGAGGCCGGCTCGGTGTCGCCCTGGGTCACGATCAGACGGCGCAACTCGGCCCGGTATTCGCCGGGCACTTCCTGCCAGGCAGGCTTGCCCTTGTGCTCGCCGAAATGGATCTTGCGATCCTGCTCGGCGGGGGCAAGGAAGATGCCCCAGCGATATTCCGGCATCTTCACATAGTCGAAATGCGCCCAGCCCGACGGCTCGACGCTGATCGCCGTGCGCAGGTAGCAATCGTAATTGTGGGAGTTGACCGGTCCCAGTTCCTTCCACCACTCGAGGTAATGGGGCTGCCAGGCCTCCAGCGCACGCTGAAGGCGCTGATCCTGGGCCAGGTCCACATTGTTGGGAATGCGTTCGTTATAGTCGATGCTTGCCATCTTTCATGCTCCTTTGCTGAAGTACCCCTGATGGGAACCTGCCCCCGGTGCTGTGTCAGACCCTGTCGACGTCGTAATCGGCCCTCTTGCCGGTGCCGAAAAGCTTGAGCGCCCCATCCGGACCAACCGCATTGGGACGCTGGAAAATCCAGTTCTGCCAGGCCGTAAGACGTCCGAAGATCTTGGTCTCCATGGTCTCCGGTCCGGCGAACCGCAGATTGGCCTCCATGCCGGTCAAGGCATCGGGAGAAAGGCTGGCCCGTTCCTCGATCGCCAGACGAACCTCGTCTTCCCAGTCGATATCGTCGGGAATGAAGGTCACAAGGCCAAGGCTTTCCGCTGCCTGGGCATCGAGATCCTCGCCGATCCTGGCTTTCGCTTCCTTCACCTTTTCGGGGGTGCCGAGAAAGCGGGTCTCCAGCCTGGTCAGGCCGTTGCCCATGGGATAGGGGCCGAAGTTGGATTCGCCAAGACGCACGGTCGGGCTGGGACGATTGTCTCCGGGCAGGGTGCCATCGAGCATGTAGCTGCGATCCGTGGCAAACAGCAGCTCGGCCAGCATGCCGGTGAAGCAGCTGCCCGGCTCGACGAAAGCCACAATGGTCCGCGAGGTCACATCAAGGCGCTTGAAGACGCGCTTCAGATACAGGGTCACCTCACGCACGAACCAGTCATCGGCATGGGCCGCCAGTACCGCATCGGCCCCGGCAACCAGATCGGCGCTGCCTTCGGTATGCATGACCCAGAGGCCGAGGGTCAGCTCGTTGGTCCGAAGATGCAGGATCAGATCATCCAGCTCGCGGGCCACCGCCAGAGGCCAGAAGGAATCGCCTGCGGCATGAATGGCCGCGATGCTGTCGGGCACCGCCTTTTCCGGGGCGCGCACCGTGACATGAACGGTGCGGTTGGTGCGATCGATCCGTGCCGAGACATGGCTGTAGGTGATGCTGTCCTCGGTCATATCGCGCTTCAGTTCGCCCAGCACGATCCCCTTCCCGTCCCTGGGACGATCGGAACGGGCAGCCAGTTCCAGGGCGCGTTCGCGCACCGTTTCGGCCATCTTCGAACGCGGCACGACTTCGTCGACAAGGCGCCAGTCCACGGCCCGCTTGCCGCGAATGCCTTCGTTCAGGGTGCAGAAGACATCAGCATGATCGCGCCGCACCATTCTCTTGTCGACAACCCGCGTCAGCCCGCCGGTGCCCGGCAGAACCGCAAGCAGGGGAACTTCCGGCAGCGAGACCGCCGAGGCGTTGTCGTCCACCAGCATGATATGCTCGCAGGCCAGAGCCAGCTCATAGCCACCGCCTGCGGCGGTGCCGTTGACGGCACAGAGATAGGTCTGGCCGGAAAACTGGCTGGCATCCTCGATGCCGTTGCGGGTCTCGTTGGTGAACTTGCAGAAATTCACCTTCCAGGCATGGGCCGACAGGCCGAGCATCTTGATGTTCGCGCCGGCGCAAAACACGTTGTCCTTGCCGGATGTCAACACCACGGCCCCCACCTCGGGATGCTCGAAACGCATCCGCTGAATGGCGTCGTAAAGCTCGATATCGACGCCGAGATCATAGGAATTGAGCTTGAGCTGATAGCCTTCCACAAGGCCGCCATTCTCGTCCACATCCATGGCGATCGTCGCCACGGGGCCGTCATAGGTGACCTTCCAGTGCTTGTATTTTTCCGGGCTGGTCCTGAAGTCGATCATGGTTCTCCACCTGTTTCGTTAGCCTGCTTCTTGCCGGCGAGCTTAGCCCCCGGGGCGATCCGCGCCAAGGCCATACCGGAGCCAGCCGCTGTCCTTTTGAACCGCTGTCCCTGTGAAGGGATCCTGCAAAAGGCACCCCGTGCGGGGTTCGGCCCAAGGAACAGGGGAGGGCCTCTCACCCTCCATTGCCCGGCGATGGCGGCGCGCCGCGTCGGGATCGCAATCCCCACAAAACCGTAATTCGGTACCGCGTTACCGGTTTACAAGTAGCGGATCGCGCGCCATTCTGTCAAGGCCCTTGCAACCCGGTGGCTTGCTGTGGCCATTGGCAAGCTGTCTATGGCCAAAACCATGAATAGCGAAGACCCTACCATCAAGACGCCGGGTCGAAGTTCGGGATGAGGGTGCGGGAATGCGAACACAAGGGACGCGCACACAAGGGCTGAAGGAAAAGACTTCCCTTCAGTCCTCCTTCAGTCATGGTCTGGTAAGGATGGAGACATCATGCAGAATGCCCGGGATGGCGTCAGTCGCGAAAAGAAGGGGGCACAGGGGGGCGCCGGGCCGACCGTTCGCCCGGCACGCGCACAGGACATGAACGTCGTGACCGCCATCGATGCCGCAATCACGGGAACCCCCAAACCCGAATACTGGAATCGCGCCTTTCATCGTTATGCCACCCGTCAGGGACGATATTTCCTTGTGGCCGAAGGGGATGCCGGGATTCGCGGCTTCATCGTCGGCGAAGATCGTGCCTGGGAATTCGGTTCGCCACCCTGTGGCTGGATCTTTGCCATCGGCGTCGATCCGCGCCATCGCGAGGGCGGGATAGGCAGCCGTCTGTTCAGGGCGATCTGCGCCCGCATGCGGCAATCGGGCATGGATACGGTGCGCACCATGCTGGCCCGCGAGGACAGTCTCAACATGGCGTTCTTCCGCAGTCAGGGCATGCGCGGGGGCAGTTTCATCGAGCTCGAAATGCCGATTCCGGATTCCCCCGCCGAGACGGACGGAAACGGATCATGAAGCTTCAGAAGGCTACCCAGTTCGCCATTCTTGCCGCGCTGGCTCTTGCCCGCGATCCGTCACGCCAGCTTTCGGTTGCGGAAATCGCCGAAACCTACGGCATTTCCGCCCATCATCTGGCCAAGGTTCTGCGCGATCTCGGCCGGGCCGGACTTGTCGAGGCGGTGCGCGGCGCCCGTGGCGGGTATCGTTTCTGCGGCAATCCGAAACGGATTTCCCTCTACGACATCATTCTTCTGTTCGGTGACAGCCTGGAGGGGGAGAACGAACTGCCGGGACCAGCCGGAGACACCGCTATCGGCCAGGCCCTCGGCAACGTTCTTGAAGAGGTGGATGCCATGGCCGTGGCGACGCTTCGCGCCATCAGCCTTGCCACCCTGCTGAAATCGGTTCCCGCCGATCCTACTTCCCGGTGAATTCGATCTTTCCGTCGGGAAGAAGATAGAGAACATAGGCTTCGCCGCCTTCCACCGTCGGCCAATGATCGCTGCCCGGCGGATCGACATACCAGCCCCGGGGATGACCATCGAAACGGGGATCACCGGCAATCGGCATGATCATGCCGATTTCCCCGGTGGGATGCACGTGATGAGGCCCCTTCACATCCTTCATCCGCACGACATCGACGGAAAATCCCCCGGCGGTTCCGCCCGGCTTGATGATGCGGCCGAAGCCGATGCCGCCCGCTTCGCGTTCGCAGCACCATCCTTCATCCTGACCGCTGGCACACAGCTGTTCCACCTCACGGAACAGCGCACCATCCGCAGGGAATGTGGCGTTCAGGAAGGCGGCAAGATCCGCATCAAGGGCGCGAGACCCGATCCGGCTGGCCACTTCCCCCATCCGCTCTTCAAATCTCGCCTTGCTCATCGCCTGCCACTCCTTTCACGTCATGTCTGTTTTGATGCTGATACCGATTCTGCTGCTGATGCCTGGGCCCCCTCGCCCTCTGGCCGGCATTATAGGCCATCGCGCCGACACGCACAGCCCCCCGGTCCGGAAGCTGCCCGAACACCGCAAGACATGCTGCAAGACATGGTGAGGATACAGCCATGATCATGCCGGCCAAGGAGCGCAGGCTTGGAATCCGCGCCCGGCACCGATAGATTGCCCGGGCGGCGGCAAGGAGTCGCCGGATCTTCCATCATCGCCAGACAGGATAGAAATCATGAGCGCAGCGCCCAGCGAATCGGTCTCGATCGAACGGGTCTCGATCGAAGGGGACGGGCAAATCGCCGTCATCACCGTCGACAACCCTCCGGTCAACGCCATTTCCCAGGCAGTGCGCCAGGGTCTTCAGGCGGCGATGGCCGAACTGGCCGCCGATTCCATGCTCAAGGGTGGCGTGATTCTCGGGGCCGGGCGGGTGTTCATCGCCGGGGCCGATGTGCGCGAATTTGGCAAGCCTCCCCTGCCCCCGTCTTTGCCCGAGACCATCGATGCCATCGAATCCTGCCCGAAGCCCGTGGTGGCTGCCATTCATGGCGTCGCCCTCGGCGGCGGGCTCGAAATTGCCCTGGGCTGCCATTACCGGATTCTCGATCCCAAGGCCCGTGTCGGCTTGCCCGAGGTCACGCTCGGGCTCATTCCCGGAGCCGGAGGCACCCAGCGTCTGCCGCGCCTGATTCCCATCGACAAGGCTCTTGATCTGGTCTCGACCGGTCGTCAGGTCGGGGCACGGGAAGCCTTGGAACTCGGCCTTGCCGATGCCGTGGCCGAAGGCGATCTTCGCGATGCCGCGATGGCCCTTCTTCGCGAACGGCTCGATGCCGTTCCGCCGCGCATTTCACAGCGTCCGGCAAAGCGCGTGGAGGACACCACCTTCTTCGACACCAGGAAGGCAGAAATCGCCCGGCGCGCACGCGGCCAGGAAAGCCCGATTCAGGCCCTCGAAGCCATCCGCGCGGCCAGCGAACTGCCCTTCGAGGCTGGCATGAAGGCGGAACGCGAGATCTTTCTGCGCCTGCGCGATTCGGATCAGGCCAAGGCGCTGCGCCATGTGTTCTTCGCGGAAAGGGCGGTCTCGCGGATTCCGGGTCTTGAAGGCGTCACCCCCCGAACGGTCGAGCAGGTGGGGGTCATCGGCGGCGGCACCATGGGCGCCGGGATCGCCGTGGCCTGTCTGAATGCAGGCCTCTCCATCACCCTGATCGAGGCCGACGATGCGGCCCTCGAACGCGGCAAGGGCAATATCGCCCGCGCCCTCGATGGCTATGTCAGCCGGGGGCGGATGACCGAGGAAAAGAAGCAGGCTCTTCTGGATGGCATGAACGCCAGCACCGACTATGGCGCCCTTGCAGGGGTTGACCTTGTGATCGAAGCGGTTTTCGAGGATCTGGACGTCAAGCGACAGGTCTTTTCCCGCATCGATGCGGTGGCCCGTCCGGGTGCGATCCTCGCCACCAACACCTCGTATCTCGACATCAACGCCATCGCTGCCGCCACGAAACGGCCCCAGGATGTGATCGGCCTGCATTTCTTTGCCCCTGCAAACATCATGCGTCTTCTGGAAATCGTCCGTCCCGAATCCTGTGCCGACGATGTCGTTGCCACCGGCTTCAGCCTTGCCAAGGCACTCGGCAAGACGGGGGTTCTGTCGGGTGTCTGTGACGGCTTCATCGGCAACCGGATTCTTGCGCATTTCCGCAAGCAGGCCGATGCCATGCTGGAAGACGGGGCCCTGCCATGGGACATCGACAGGGCCATGGAATCCTTCGGGATGCCCATGGGCCCCTTCCGGGTGATGGACATGTCGGGACTGGACATCAGCTGGGCCCAGCGCAAGCGTCTTGCCGCCACCCGCGATCCCCGGGAACGCTATGTGCGCATCGCCGACCGCCTATGCGAACAGGGCTGGTTCGGCCAGAAGACCGGGCGCGGCTGGTATCTTTACAAGGACGGCAAGCCCGAGCCCAATCCCGACGTGGTGACGATCATCGAAGAGGAATCGGCGGCACGCAACATCACCCGCCGCGCCATTCCCGACGAGGAAATCCAGCAGCGCATTCTCTATGCCATGATCAATGAAGGGGCGCGGATTCTCGAGGAAGGCATCGCCCAGCGCCCCCTCGATATCGACATCGTGGAAATCTTCGGATACGGCTTCCCGCGCTGGCGAGGCGGACCGATGTGCCAGGCCGATCTGATCGGTCTCGCCAAGGTGCATGAGACCATCCGCCGCTACGCCGAGACCGATCCCCAATTCTGGACGCCCTCGCCCCTGTTCGACTCTCTGGTCGCCACGGGAAAACCCTTTTCTTCCCTGAACGAAGGGTAAGCGCCATGGTCACCACACCGCTGATACTGGAACGCCATCCCGAAGAACGCCTTGTCATCCTGACGCTGGACGACAGACCCGTTCGCAATGCCCTGACCAGCACCATGCGGACCGCCCTTCGGGATGCGCTGACATCCCTCGCAGACGATGCGGAGATCGATACAGTCATCCTGACCGGGGCGGGCGGACAGTTCTGCGCCGGCGGCGACATCCGCACCATGGGCGAGCGCGATCCGGAGCGCATCCGCGAACGGATGGCGGCCGTCCGGGAAGCCGCCCTGACGGTGGCCGGTTTTCCGAAACTGCTGATCTGCGCCATCGAGGGCCATGCGGCAGGGGCGGGAGCAAGCCTTGCCTGTCTTGCCGATCTGGTGATCGCGGCCCGCGATGCCCAGTTCACCTTTTCCCATCTCCGCATCGCCCTGGGCCCGGATTGGGGCCTGTCCCACACCCTTCCCCGCAGGGTCGGCGCCGGGGTGGCGCGCCGCCTGATTCTTACCGCCGCGCGCATCGATGGAGAAGAAGCCGCAAGGCTTGGCCTTGCGGACATGACAAGCCTGCCGGGCGAGGCCCTGGCCACGGCACGCCGCGTGGCGCGGGATCATGCCGGCGGCCCGGTCGCAGCCATCGGAGCGGTCAAGGCCCTGCTGGGCGAGACCGATGCGCTTGCGGCAGCGCTCGAGGCGGAATCGCAGTTGCAACTCACCTGCTTTCCGGCCCCGGAACATCAGGAAGGTGCCCGCGCCTTCCTCGAAAAGCGCAAGCCGGACTTCGTCGCGGCCCGAAGCCTGGGACACCCGGTCGGCGCGAGCGGATAGGCGGCAGGAGTCAAGCACACGCCCGGAATGGCCCAAGGGGCCAGGGCGCCGCAAACGCCTCGCGCCGCAAGACCGGCCTTGCCTTCCGGCTCAGACCTTCTCGAGCAGGATCGAAATCCCCTGCCCCACACCGATGCACATGGTACAGACCGCGCGCCTTGCATCACGCTGATGCAGTTCCTCGGTTGCCGTAAGGGCAAGTCGTGCGCCGGACATGCCAAGCGGATGCCCAAGGGCAATCGCCCCGCCCCTGGGGTTCACATGCTCGGCATCATCGGGAAGCCCCAGCTTGCGAAGAACGGCAATCGCCTGGCTGGCGAAGGCCTCGTTCAACTCGATCACATCGATATCGGCAATGGAGAGCCCGGTGCGGGCCAGTAGCTTCTCGGTCGCCGGGGCCGGGCCAATCCCCATGACCCTGGGCGCAACGCCCGCCGCCGCCATGGCGACGATTCTGGCCCTCGGCTTCAGTCCGAAGCGGGCGATGGCCGCTTCGGAGGCGACGATCAGGGCCGCCGCGCCATCATTCACGCCGCTGGCGTTGCCGGCTGTCACCGACGAGCCTTCACCGAACAGAGGACGCAATGCGGCAAGCCCTTCCGGGGTCGTGTCCGGACGCGGATGCTCATCCTCAGAGACGATCCTGGGATCGCCGCGCCGTTGCGGCACCGGAACCGGAACGATTTCCAGCGCATGACGCCCGGATTCGGCCGCCGCTTTCGCCCGCATCTGCGAGCGGTAGGCAAAGGCATCCTGATCTTCGCGGCTGATGGAAAAATCCTTGGCGACGTTCTGCCCTGTCTCGGGCATCGAATCGACACCGTAAAGCGCCTTCATTCTGGGATTGATGAAACGCCAGCCAATGGTCGTGTCGTGAATGGCATTGCTGCGGGAAAAGGCCGTCTCTGCCTTGGGCATGACAAACGGCGCGCGCGACATGCTTTCCACGCCCCCGGCAAGGATCAGCTCCGCATCGCCTGCGCGAATGGATCGCGCGGCCTGGCCTACGGCATCGAGCCCGGATCCGCAAAGCCTGTTGATGGTGGTGCCGGATACGGTCTCGGTCAGGCCCGCAAGCAGGCTTGCCATCCTGGCCACATTGCGGTTGTCCTCGCCGGCCTGGTTGGCGCAGCCGAACATCACATCATCGATTGCTTCCGGTTCGATGCGGGCGTTTCGCTCCATAAGGCTGCTGATCACATGGGCGGCAAGATCGTCGGGACGCACCGAGGCAAGAGCCCCGCCATATCGGCCAATCGGTGTTCTCACGGCATCGCAGATGAAGGCTTCGGCCATGGGGATCTTCCTTTCATTCCGTATC
>JBJHAU010000078.1:0-9103 GCA_050480665.1 Alphaproteobacteria bacterium
GATCGCCGGGGTTCTGATCCTGCCGCGCTGGGTCCTGAAGAAGCTGCGGATGCGGGTGCTGGACATGGCCTTCGGAAGCGAGCAGGGCCTGAACACCTTGTGGGACATGGGTGGAATCATGTTCCGCCTTGCCCATGAGCCCGATATCCAGTGCGAGAGCCCGGATGATGACTGGCAGGCCTTTGCCCGCGCGCATCTGGACAAGCCTGATGATGCCTTCTGGCGCTGATTCCCCGCCATCGCCCCGCCGCCTGTTCTGCTTCGGCCTCGGCTATTCGGCCGAGGTTCTGGGCCGCCAGCTTCTTGGGGAAGGGTTTGCCTGTGCCGGTACCACCCGTGATCCGGCGCGTGCCGAAGAGCTGCGCCGGGCCGGGTTCGAGATCCTGCCCTTCGACGGCACCGCCCCGCTGGACAGGACGGCGTTCGAGGGCATCACCCATCTTCTGATCTCGATTCCTCCAGGCCCCGGCGAGGATCCCGTCCTCAGGCTGCACGCGGCCGATCTGGCGGCCCGGATGCGGGCCAGTCCTTCGCTGGCCTGGGTCGGGTATCTTTCCACCACCGGGGTCTATGGCAATCGGGATGGTGGCTGGGTGGATGAAGGCTCGCCGCTCCGTCCCGGCTCCGACCGGGCACGCCGCCGGGTCGAGGCGGAACGGGCCTGGCTGCTTCTGGGGGAGTCCTCCGGGTTGCCGGTGCACATCTTCCGCCTGGCCGGAATCTACGGGCCCGGACGCAGCATCCTCGACAGCCTTCGCTCGGGAACGGCCCGGCGCATCTTGCGTCCGGGACATCGCTTTTCGCGGATCCATGTGGAAGATATCGCCCGCGTGCTGCGTGCCTCCATGGCCCGGCCACGGCCCGGCGCGATCTACAATCTGTGCGACGATGCCCCGGCGGAACCGGCCGAGGTGGTGACCTATGCCGCCGGGCTTCTGGGCCTTGATCCGCCGCCCCCGACAACCCTGGAAGAGGCGGATCTGTCGCCCATGGCGCGAAGTTTCTGGGCCGATAACAAGCAGGTTCGCAACCAGCGGATCAAGACCGAGCTGGGGGTCAGGCTCGTCTATCCCGACTTCCGTTCCGGCCTCCGGGCGGTGCTGGATGCGGAATCCGTTTGCCCGAAGGGCTAGACGGTCCCGGGCCTGCCCTGCCCGTCCCGATCCGGCCCCGATCCGGCCAGCCTCAGGACGGCATCGCCGATGATCGCAAGATCGCCGGGGCGGGACAGCCGGTGATCGCCATCCTTGATATAGGTTGTGGCAACATGTTCGCCCTGAAGCCGGCGCAGGATCATCAGGGCCATTTCCCAGGGCACGTCGGGATCGTCATAGCCGTGGATCAGATGGACGGGGCAGGTGATGGGAATCGGCTGGCCCAGCAGCAGGTGGTCGCGCCCTTCCTCGATCAGCCTTCGGGTGAAGATCAGGGGGCGGTCGCCATAGGGGGTCGGCTTGGTCACGAAGCCGTCCCGGTCAAGAGCGGCCCGTTGCGCCGCATCCAGTTCGGAGTGGATCAGTTCCTCGGTGAAATCGGGCGCGGCGGCGAGTCCGATCATCCCCGCCACCCGCTCCGGGCGGGCCAGGGTGGCGAGCAGGGCGAGCCAGCCGCCCATCGAGGATCCCACCAGAATCTGCGGGCCTTCGGTCAGCCGGTCGAGACAGTCGAGCACATCGTCGAGCCAGCCGCCGATGGTGCCATCTTCGAAACGGCCTTCGGATCGGCCGTGGCCGCTGTAGTCGAAGCGCAGGCAGGGCAGGCCATGTCTCAGGGCCAGCGCTTCGAGATGGAGCGCCTTGAGCCCGGTCATGTCCGACATGAATCCGGGCAGGAACACGATGCCCGGCCGTTCCGGGCTTCCTGCCGGGCCTTCAGCCCCGGCCTGTCGCGCATAGGCGATGGACGGCTTGCCGCCCCGTGCTAGAATTGAGACGTCTTCGGACATACCTTCTCCTCGCCGGGCTTCGCCGAAGCCGGCCATTGCAGCGGATTCCCGGAAACCAGGGCGATGACCCAGACCTTTACAGCGGAGGCCCGCACGCCCGCCGCCACCGAACCTATCACCGACCGTGCGGATCGGGAAGGCCGGGCCCCCGTGATCCTTCAGGTGCTGCCCCGTCTCGAGGCGGGGGGTGTCGAGCGCGGGGCCATCGATATCGCCCTTGCCCTGGTCGATGCGGGATGGGGTGCGGTGGTGGCCTCGGAAGGCGGGGCGATGGTTCGCGAACTGGCGCGGGCGGGGATCCCCCATGTGACCCTTCCCCTGGCCTCGAAGGCGCCGTGGACGATCCGCGCCAACATCGCCCGGCTGGCGGCGGTGATCGAGGCGCATGGCGTCGATCTGGTTCATGCACGCTCCCGTGCCCCCGGCTGGAGCGCCCTGTTCGCCGCCGAACGAACGGGCAGGCCGTTTGTCACCACCTTTCATGGCACCTATGGCGGCGGTGCTTTGAAGCGGCGCTACAATGCGGTGATGACCAGAGGCCGAAGGGTGATCGCCATTTCCGATTTCATCCGCGAACACATGCTGGCGCATTACCCGGTGGATGAAGCCCTGATCCGGGTAATCCCGAGAGGGGTGGATCTTGCCCTGTTCGATCCCGACCGGGTCAGCCAGCCACGGATGGTGGATCTTGCCGGGCGCTGGGCGCTGCCGGATGATCGCCGGGTGATCCTCATGCCCGGCCGATTCAGCCGCTGGAAGGGCCATCGTCTGCTGATCGAGGCCCTGAGCCGTCTCGGCCGCCGCGACATTCTCTGCGTGATGCCGGGGGCGGATACCGGCAGCCCCCGCTACCTGGCGGAACTGGAATCCCTCGCCCGCCGCCGCAACGTTTCCGAACTTCTCCGCTTCGTCGATTTTACCCGCGACCTTCCGGCGGCCTACAAGCTTTCCGATGTCGTTGTTTCTGCCTCGCTGAAGCCCGAAGCCTTTGGCCGAACCCTGGCCGAGGGTCTGGCCATGGGGCGGCCTCTGGTGGGGCCGGATCATGGCGGCGCGTGCGAGATCATCAGCGAGGGGGAAACCGGCTGGCTGTTCCATCACGGCAATTCGGAATCGCTGGCGGGCGCCCTGCACGAGGCACTGGCCCTGGATGCCCGTGGCCGCGAGGAAATGGCCGCCGCCGCCATGCTCAGGGCGCGCCGCCTGTTCTCGCTTGATGCCATGGGCCGGGCGACACTGGAAACCTATGTCGAAGTTCTCGAGGAAGCGGCGGAACACGGCCGTTACGCTTCGTGATGCAGCAGATTCTGGTCATCAAACTGGGCGCCCTTGGCGACTTCATCCTGTCCTGGCGGGCGATGACGGCGATCCGCGCCCATCATCGCGATGCCCATATCACCCTGCTGACCATCGCCTCCCTCAAGCCACTGGCCGAGGCTTGCGGGCTGTTCGATGCCCTGTGGCTCGATTCCCGCCCCCGCCGTGCCGATCCAAAGGGCTGGTGGCGCCTTGCCCGCCGCCTCAGGGCCGGCGATTTCGATCGCGTCTACGATCTTCAGACCGCCGATCGCACCGGTTTCTATTTCCGGCTGACCCGCTGGCCCCTGGGCAATGCGCCCGAATGGTCGGGGATCGTGCGCGGCTGTTCGCATCGCCACGACAGCCCTGATCGCACCACAAGGCACACCCTGGAGCGCCAGGCCGATCAACTGGCGATCGCCGGGATCGATCGCCACGCCTATCCGCCTCTCGACCTTGGCTGGGTTCCGGACGATATCGCCCGCTTCGACCTCGATCCCGTGGCCCGGCCCTTCGTGCTCATGGTGCCGGGCGGCTCTGCGGCGCATCCGGAAAAGCGCTGGCCTGCCGAATCCTACGCCGCCCTTGCGAGGAATCTGGTGGATCGCGGGCTCACGCCGGTTGTTCTGGGCATGGGGACGGATGCCGCCGCCTGTCGGCACATCGCGGAGGCCTGTCCCGAGGCGCGCAATCTCTGCGACGATTCGCCGATGCTCGAAGTGATGGCCCTGGCTCGCCATGCCCGGGCGGCGGTGGGCAACGATACCGGGCCCATGCATCTGATCGCCGTGATGGGATGTCCGTCCCTGGTTCTGTTTTCCCGGGCAAGCCGTCCCGAGATGACCCGCCCCCGTGGCCCGTTCGAAGGGCCCGGGGCCCGTCTTCCTCCCCCCGGCCGCACGGCGGAAACCGTCCGGGTTCTCAAGGCCGATCCGTTGTCCAGCCTCGGGGTTGATGCCGTGGCCCTGGCCCTGCCGGTCGAAGGATTCGATCACGGCCCCGTGCCGGTCGTGCCCGGAAGGGATCAGGGTTAAGGCGACCTTAACCGGAGGGGACCTAAGGAGGCGGACTTGACAGGCCGGTTAACCAAAGTACTCTCCCCCGCGACTGCCAACCGGAGACCGCGAGATTGTCGATCATGGCCGAGACATCCCTGACCCTGACCCTGCCGGATGGCAGGGCCCTGTCGCTTCCGCGCGGGGCAACGGGGGCCGATGCGGCGGCGGCGATCGGCCCCGGTCTTGCCAGGGCGGCGCTGGCGGTCAAGGTGGACGGCGAGATGCGGGACCTGACGCGTCCGATCGAAAGCGACGCCGCGGTCGAGATCGTGACCGCGAAAAGCGGTGCTGACGCCCTCGATCTGGTCCGTCACGACGCGGCGCATGTCATGGCCCAGGCGGTGCAGGAACTTTACCCGGGCACCCAGATCACCTTCGGTCCTTCGACCGACGACGGCTTCTATTACGATTTCGTCCGCGACGAGCCGTTCAGCCCCGACGACTTCGAGAGGATCGAGGCGCGGATGCGCGACATCGTCGAGCGCGATCTGCCGATCCGTCGCGAGGAATGGAACGCAGACAAGGCGGCGGCTCATTTCGAGGCAATCGGCGAGACCTACAAGGCCGAATGGGTGGCGGAGCTTGCCAAGCGCGGCGAGGCGATCTCGATCTACCGGCAGGGCGACGACTGGCTCGATCTCTGCTTTGGGCCCCACCTGCCGTCCACCGGGCGATTGCCGAAGGCCTTCAAGCTGATGAAGGTTGCCGGCGCCTACTGGCGCGGCGATGCGCGCAACCGCATGCTGCAGCGCATCTACGGCACCGCCTGGCTCAATGAAAAGGAACTCGCCGATTACCTGCACCGGCTGGAGGAGGCAGAACGGCGCGACCATCGCCGTCTCGGACGCGAGATGGAACTGTTCCACGTGCAGGAAGAGGCCGTGGGTTCCGTCTTCTGGCACCCGAAGGGCTGGACGCTCTACCGCACGGTGGAAAGCTACATCCGCGACAGGCTGGGGGACGCAGGCTATGTCGAGGTCAAGACGCCGATCCTGGTGGACCGCGTATTGTGGGAGCGGTCGGGCCACTGGGAGAAATTTGCCGACGCCATGTTCACCGCGGCGCCCCGTTCCGACGAGGCCAAGGCGAGCGAGGGCGAGCGCGTGCTCGCCATCAAGCCGATGAACTGTCCCTGCCATGTGCAGATCTTCCGCCATGGCATCAAGAGTTACCGCGACCTGCCGCTCCGCATGGCGGAATTCGGCTCATGCCACCGGTTCGAACCTTCGGGCGCGCTGCACGGGCTGATGCGGGTGCGCGCCTTCACCCAGGACGACGCCCACATCTTCTGCACCGAAGACCAGATCACGTCGGAAACGAAGGCCTTCTGCGACCTGTTGCGCGGGGTCTACCGCGATTTCGGCTTCACCGAAGTCGTCGTGAAGTTTTCCGACCGGCCGGAAACCCGCGCCGGCACCGACGAAATCTGGGACAAGGCCGAAGGCGCGCTCAAGGAAGCGGTGGCCGCCGCCGGGCTCGAAACCATTCTCAATCCGGGCGAAGGGGCATTCTACGGGCCCAAGCTCGAATTCGTCCTGCGCGACGCCATCGGCCGCGACTGGCAATGCGGCACCCTGCAGGTGGACTTCGTGCTGCCAGAACGGCTGGACGCCGCCTACACGGGTGAGGACGGCAACCGCCATCGCCCGGTCATGCTGCACCGGGCGATCCTCGGCTCGTTCGAGCGCTTCCTCGGAATCCTGATCGAACAGTACGCGGGCGCCTTTCCGCTTTGGCTCGCGCCCGTCCAGGTGGTGGTGGCGACGATCACCAACGACAGCGACGACTACGCCCGGGAAGTGGCGGAAATCCTGCGTTCGGCGGGGCTGCGGGTCGAACTCGACGTATCGAACGAGAAGATCGGCTACAAGGTGCGCGAGCATTCCGTGGCAAAGGTGCCGGTCATCCTCGCCATCGGCAGGCGCGAGGCCGAGCAGCGAACGGTCGCCATGCGACGGCTGGGCTCGCAGGCGCAAGAAGTTGTTGCACTGGAGACCGCCCGGGATACACTGGCCGCCGAAGCCGGATGGCCATCGGATCGGGCCGCGGCTGGTGCCTGAGCGCAATCCCATGGGGAACCCGGACCGCTTTCTTCAACCACAGCATTTCTTTCAACCAGAGTATTTCCATCAACCGCAGCAGGAGACTCTTCCATAGCCCGTCGACCGTTTGCCGCCCCCCCGCCGAAAAAGGAGGGGCCCCGTATCAATGAGGAGATCAGGGTGCCCAATGTCCGGGTCATCGACGCCGAAGGCGAGATGCTCGGGGTGATGCCCATCCACGATGCCCTCGAACGTGCCGCCGAGGCAGGTCTCGATCTGGTGGAGGTCTCTCCGACGGCGGATCCGCCGGTCTGCAAGGTTCTGGATTACGGGAAATACAAGTATCAATCCCAGAAAAAGGCGAGCGAGGCCCGCAAGAAGCAGAAGACCGTGGACGTCAAGGAAATCAAGATGCGTCCCGGGATCGAGCCGCATGATTACGAGGTCAAGCTGCGCGCCATCAACAAGTTCCTCGACGAGGGCGACAAGGTGAAGGTCACCATCCGCTTTCGCGGGCGGGAGTTCCTGCATCAGGAACTTGGGATGAATGTGCTGCAGCGGGTTCGCAACGAGGTCGACGAGAAGGCCAAGGTGGAATCCTATCCGAAGATGGAAGGCCGCCAGATGATCATGGTGATCGCGCCGCGCTAGGTGTCTGGTCGGGGGGGGCGTCTCTCCGGTGCCTGGAAAGGGCCTTCGGCCTTCCCCGGCGCTTGAGCGCAGCCCCTTGCAATGGCGGGCAATCCCCTTTATAAGCGTTCGCTCCGCCGGGCCGTGCCCGGCCCCCGGACCGGAAGGTTCGGGATGGCCGACAGGCTGGAGGATTCCGGAATTCCGGGTTTTCTTGTGTTGATGAATGGCCGGGGCGGGCGATCGCCTTCCGGCGGTTCGCCTGAGATCAGGGACGTAAGGTCATGCCGAAGCTGAAAAGCAAGAGCGGTGCAAAGAAGCGCTTCCGGACCACCGGGTCCGGCAAGCTGAGGGCCAATTTCGCCTTCAAGCGCCACAACCTTCGCAAGCGTTCGCAGAAGATGAAGCGGAGCGCGCGCGGCACCTTCATTCTTGCCAAACCCGATGCGGACATCGTCCGCCAGTATCTGCCCTACGCCTGAGGAGAAGGAACGATGGCGCGTGTCAAACGGGGCGTGACAACCCATGCCCGTCACAAGAAGATCATCGACATGGCCTCGGGTTACCGGGGGCGGGCGAAGAACTGTTTCCGTACCGCCGTCCAGCGGGTGGAGAAGGCTCTTCAGTATGCCTATCGCGACCGCAAGGCGCGCAAGCGTGAATTCCGCTCCCTGTGGATCCGGCGCATCAATGCCGCCGCCCGTCTCAACGGCCTGACCTATTCCCAGTTCATGAACGGGGTTCATCAGGCGGGGATCGAGCTTGATCGCAAGGTTCTGGCCGATATTGCGGTGCGCGATGCCGAAGCCTTCGGCCGGATCGCCGCCCAGGCGCGCGACGCTCTCGACAAGGCCGCCTGAAGCGCCCTTGCTCCGCGCATGCCGGAAACGGGGGCGCGGGCATGTCATCAGGGGGCTGCCATGGCGGCCCCCTTTCCATTCCACCACCTTGTCCTGAACCTTCCATGTCCTGAACCTTCCGCCCAGGGCCGGTCGCGGCCACACAGTCCCAACGGGTCGGAGCTGTGGAAGCCGTCAGGAGGATCGCGATCATCATGGCCGAGACCGATCAGCTGAAAGATGAGCTTCTCGCGGCGGTGGCTGCTGCCCCTGATGTGGCCGCTCTCGAGGCGGTGCGCCTGCGGGCACTGGGGCGCAAGGGCGCGATCACCGAGGCCATGAAGGGCCTTGGGGGGCTGGATCCCGAATCCCGCAAGGCGGAAGGTCAGGCGCTCAATGCGGTGAAGGATGCGGTGGCTGCCGCCCTTGAGGCGCGGAAGGCCGCCCTGGAAGAGGCCGCGCTTGAGGCAAGGCTCGATTCCGAGAGGATCGATGTCAGCCTGCCGCCCCGGCCCGAAGCGGAGGGGGCCGTTCATCCCATCAGCCAGACCATGGACGAGTTGATGGCGATCTTCGGCGAAATGGGTTTCACCGTCGCCGAAGGGCCGGAGATCGAGGATGATTTCCACAATTTCACGGCCCTGAACATTCCCGAAGCCCATCCGGCGCGGCAGATGCACGATACCTTCTATCTGCCCCCTGCCGCCGACGGAACAAGGCTTCTGCTGCGCACCCATACCTCGCCGGTGCAGGTGCGCACCATGATGCAGACGCCGCCACCGTTCCGGATCATCGCCCCGGGCCGCACCTATCGCTGCGATTCCGACATGACCCACACCCCGATGTTTCATCAGATCGAAGGGCTGGTCATCGATCGCGAGACCCATATGGGGCATCTGAAGGGCTGTCTGGAGGATTTCTGCCGCGCCTATTTCGAGGTAGAGGATCTGCCCCTTCGGTTCCGGCCCAGCCATTTCCCCTTCACGGAACCCTCCTGCGAGGTGGATATCGGCTGTTCCCGGCGTGAGGGCGGCCTGAAGATCGGCGCCGGCGAGGACTGGCTGGAAATTCTCGGCGCCGGGATGGTGCATCCCCGGGTGCTGGTCAATTGCGGGCTTGATCCCGAGACCTGGCAGGGCTTTGCCTTCGGCATGGGGGTGGAACGTATCGCCATGCTGAAATACGGCATTCCCGATCTCAGAACCTTCTTCGACAGCGATCTTCGCTGGCTGCGTCACTACGGCTTTGCCGCGCTGGACCAGCCCAGCCTCGTGCGGGGGCTGGCCCGAT
>JBJHAU010000079.1:0-9072 GCA_050480665.1 Alphaproteobacteria bacterium
GGATTGTCCTGGCGCCCCTTGCCTTCGGCGGCGAAATTGATCATCTGCCGACCGCCCAGTGCCCAGGAGCCGGTTTCGCCGCTGGGAGCGGCGAAACTGTCGAAGGCGATCACCGGATGCAGGGCCAGGATCGCATCGTTTTCGGCGGCATTCAGATAGAGCCGATCCGGCGGCAGCGGATGAAAGGGGGAATCCTCATCACGCGGGGCGGCCTGGATCCGCGCCTCGTGAAAGTCGTGGATCTGTTCGAGACGCATCTCGAGGGTCTGGGCAAAGCCACTGTCCAGCGAGAGGACCGCATCGGGAAGATAGGTGACAAGCGGGGCCATGGCGGGAAGGAACAGCGGCAGCCAGTGTTCCTGCCCCGGTACATGGCGACCTTCGCTGATTCCTGCATAGAGTGTATCGCCATGACCGGGCATGCCGAACAGGGATCGGTATCCGCTTCGAAAGCGATCGATCGAATCCGGTGTCAGCGGAACCTCGCTGATCGGTTTCAGCATGATGCGATCGACGGGGCCGAGCGAGCGTTGGCTCAGGGCATCGAACCCGCGCAACCGTTCGATTTCGTCGCCGAACAGGTCGATCCGGATCGGATTGTCCTCGCCGGCGGGGAACAGATCGACTAGCCCGCCGCGCAGGGCGAATTCCCCCGGTTCCATCACCGTTTCGACACGCTGGTAGCCGAGCGCGCCGATCTTCATGACGAAATCGTCGCGATCCAGGGTGGAACCGGGGGCGAGATCCATGCCCGTTCCGGCGAAGCGGTCCGGGGGCGGCAGTCTCTGGATCCAGGCATTGACCGTGGTGATCACCACCAGCGGAGAGATCGGGGATTCTGCGGCGGATGATGCCGGATGGGCCAGCTGCCAGAGGGTATCGATCCTGCGGGCGGCAATGGCCGGATTGGGGCCGACACGGTCGTAGGGAAGGCAATCCCAGGCGGGAAAGGTCAGGATCCTTGCCTGGGGAATCATAAGGCGGATCGTCTGCCGGAAACGCTCCATGGCACGATCATCGGCCGCAATGTGGAGCAGCTTCGAAAGATGGCCCTCGCCCAGCTGATGGGCCAGCCAGAAGCCCTCATATCCGGGCGGGGTTCCGGTGCAGGAGATGCGGCCGGGTTGCGTGAAGTTCATGTTTGTTTTCAACGCCCTGAAACCATGATCTTGTATTCCACAAGAGCCTGAAGAAGCGCCCCCCTCACACCATCAGGCGGCGCGGTTCGGCCCGAGAGCCAGTCCATCAGATCGGCATCGTCCTCTGCGATCAGCGCTTCCAGCTGGTCGAGGGAGGCCGGGTCGAGTTCGGCAATGTGGCGTTCGACGAATCCCCCGAACAGGCGATCCGCTTCCTTGGTCCCGCGATGGCGTGCCTGATAGAGAAGACGCTTGCGGCGGGTGGCCATGGCGGAGGTGTCGGAAGCCGCGATGCCGGCGTTTTCCTCTGCGGCGGGCTTTTTCGGGTTCAGGATCGGGAACTCCATGGGGGGCAAGGCCCCTTGTTGATGGGATGGGCCAGGCCCTTTGCGGTGTCGGGACAGGGAGGGCTGGCGTAGGATATACGCGCTGGCTGTCCTTCTGTCAGCCCTTGCGCTTCCTGTTCCCAAAGGACACGCCTCGATGCGACCGGAAATCCTCTATCCCCTGTTCCGTCCGCTGACGACCCTTGCCGGCGTCGGGCCTCGCATCGGCGAGTCCCTGAAGTCCTTGCTGGGGGGAAGCCATGTGGTGGATCTTCTCTGGCACTTGCCGACGGGATTCGTGGATCGCCGCCGCGAGGCACCGGTCGCCGAAGCCCCGGAGGGCGAGGTGGTCACGCTGACCGTGACCATCGATCGCCATCACCCGCCGCCGCGCAAGCCCCTTCCCTACCGGATCGAGGCTCATGACGGAAGCGGGGTGATCGAACTGATCTATTTTCACGGCCGGAAGGATTGGCTGGAATCCCTTCTTCCCCCGGGAGCGCAGCGAATCGTCTCTGGCCGGATCGAACGCTATCGCGGCAGTGCGCGCATGGCGCATCCTGATC
The DNA here is from genome assembly GCA_050480665.1 of Alphaproteobacteria bacterium. GTDB lineage: Bacteria > Pseudomonadota > Alphaproteobacteria > SMXQ01 > SMXQ01 > JBJHAU01. The sequence continues at coordinate 2,032 of JBJHAU010000079.1, forward strand.
GCGTGGCCCCGGTGAGCGCGCGTGATGAGGTGGCGATCCTCGAGCCTGTCTATCCGATGAACCAGGGCGTACCGGCCCGGACCCTCGTGAAGCTGATCGGGCAGGCTCTGGAACTGGCCCCCGGGCTTGCCGAATGGCAGGATCAGGCCCTGCTTGCGCGTGAAGGCTGGCCGGGCTGGAAGGATGCCCTGCTTGCCGCCCATGCGCCATCTGCCGCCCCCGACCTTCTTCCCCAGAACCCGGCCCGCCGAAGGCTGGCCTATGACGAGTTGCTGGCCAATCAGCTGGCCATGGCGCTGATGCGCCGTCACATGCGTCTCCAGGCGGGGCGGCCCAGTGCCAGCGACGGCAGGTTGCGGAACAGGGCCCTTGCCGCCTTCGGACACCCGCTGACCGGTTCGCAGACACGGGTTCTCGAAGCCATTCTCGCAGACATGGCCCGGCCGATCCGGATGCTGCGGCTGCTTCAGGGCGATGTCGGCAGCGGCAAGACGATCGTTGCTGCCCTTGCCATGCTTGAGGCCATCGGGGCCGGGCGGCAGGCAGCCCTGATGGCGCCAAGCGAGATTCTGGCCCGCCAGCATCATGCAACCCTTGCCCCGCTGTTCGAGGCGGCGGGCGTCCGCCTTGCCATGCTGACCGGTCGCCATCGGGGCGCGCGACGGGATGCCTGCCTCGCCGATCTGGCCGAGGGCAGGCTGCACGGCATTGTCGGCACGCACGCCCTGATCCAGGAGGATGTGCGGTTCCACGATCTTGGCCTTGCCGTGGTGGATGAGCAGCACCGTTTCGGGGTCGATCAGCGCCTGCGCCTTGGCGCCAAGGGACGGGGTACCGATATCCTGGTGATGACGGCAACACCCATTCCGAGAACCCTGACCCTGATGGCCTATGGCGATCTTGACGTGTCCCGTCTGGACGAGAAGCCCGCCGGGCGCCTGCCGATCGATACCCGGACCATTCCTCTGAGCCGTCAGGAAGAAGTGATCGCGGCCATCGGCCGCGCCATCGGCATGCCACTGGATGCGAAGGGCGGCAGGCAGGGGCCGGCCCCCTCTTCCTCTTCCGACGAAAGGGTTTTCTGGGTCTGCCCGCTTGTCAGCGAAAGCGAAACGCTTGATGTGGCTGCGGCCGAGGCTCGTGCGGTTGAACTCGCTTCACGCTTTCCCGGCTGTGTCGGCCTTGTCCATGGCAAGCTCAAGGCCCAGGCGCGCGATGCGGCCATGGCCGATTTCATCTCGGGCAGGCGAAGAATTCTGGTGGCCACCACGGTGGTCGAGGTGGGGGTGGATGTGCCCGAGGCGACGGTGATGGTGATCGAGCATGCCGAACGGTTTGGTCTTGCCCAGCTGCATCAGCTGCGCGGTCGGATCGGACGGGGCGGTGCGCGATCCACTTGTATCCTGCTCTATGCCACGCCTCTTGGCGAGGCGGCGCGCCAGCGTCTGGCCATCCTGCGCGAGACCGACGACGGCTTTCGGATCGCCGAGGAAGATCTGCGCCTGCGCGGGGCGGGCGAAATTCTTGGAACCCGGCAGTCCGGCCTGCCGGTTTTCCGGCTTGTGGATCTCGCAGCCCATGCCGGGCTGATGGAAATGGCCCGGGACGAGGCGGCGCTGATCCTGCATCGCGATCCCGATCTCACGGGATCGCGCGGCGAAGCCCTGCGCGGCCTGCTCTATCTGTTTTCCTGCGACAGCGCGGTCCAGTATGCGCGATCGGGCTAGCCGTTCCCGCCGCCGGGGACGCGCGGAGGGTCCGTCGGTTCCGGTCGCGGCACCAGAATCGGAACCGAGCGATCCGGGGGGGTGACCATGCCGCCCGACATCACCATCTTGATTCCCTCCTCGACCGTCATGCGAAGCTCGATCACATCGCGTTCGGGCAGGAAAAGGAGGAATCCCGATGTCGGGTTGGGCGTGGTGGGAAGGAAGATGTTGACCAGCCGGTCCTCGGTCCGGTTCTGAACCTCGCCCATGGTTTCGCCCGTGAGAAAGCCGATGGCCCAGATGCCCTTTCGAGGATATTCGACCAGCACCACCTTGCGGAAGGCCTTGGATTGCTTGCTCAGGACGGTCTCGAAGACCTGCTTGATCGTCGCATGAATGCTGCGGATCAGGGGCACCCGCCGGACGATCCGTTCGGACAGGCGCACCAGCGCCCGGCCCAGAATATTGGCCGTCAGGGCACCGATCAGGATCATCGCGATCACGGTGATCACAAGGCCAAGGCCGGGGATCGGGAACGGAAGGAAGGCGTCCGGGTGGAAGCGTTGGGGAAGCAGGGGAATCACCCGGTTGTCGACCCAGGCGATCAATGTCCAGGCCAGATAGAGGGTGATGCCGATGGGGGCGGTCACGAGAACGCCCGCGAGGAAATAGTTGCGGAGCCGGTGCGCGATCCGTGCCGCGAGACCGGGCTTCACCATGGCGGGCTGTCCGCTTCGTCCCGGACAGGGGGGATGCGGCGATTGCAGGGGGCAGGAAGGCCCGGAAGCGTCGTCAATTCATCCTCTGGCGGGAACGGTAGGAGCCATCCCGGCATCGGTCGAAAAGAAGCGGGACATCCGGGTGGTCGACGGGCGTGCCTGAGGAATCGCTGCAAAGCTGCCCCTCGGCCACATAGGTCCAGCCATCCATGCCATCGACCAGAACGTGATACCAGGGAAGGTGCCGTGGGGGCTTGCCTTCGGCCAGACGGGAATAGGATTCCCGCGAGCCAAGAAATTCCGGATCGACATCGGCGATCACGCCGCGGTAGTCGAAAAGCCTGTGGCGAATGGTTTGCCCCACGGAAAACCGTGCGTGGACCCTGGTGCGACTCATGGATTCTCCTGTGACTCCCCTAAGCATTTCTGTAGACCGATTTTCCTGTGGATCGACAGGACAGGTGGGTTAAGCAAAGCGAGGTCGACGCCAAAGCACGCTCCATACCGCTGCTCTTGTTCGTGAACTCGCCTAGTCTGAACCGAAAAAGCGTCAGAATTGTGTATCCGCAAGCCCGGACGAAAAGCCAAGTCATCCTGCGGTCTGGATGGATGAACGTCAACCGCCAATGGGCATGGCCAGGGACGGCCTTTACCGGGCACGTTTCTTGATGAAAGGCGCCTTCGGCCGGACGTACCCGGCAGGTTTCTCCGCCACGCCCCCCTCCCCGATCCCGGGCCTTTGTGGTGAATTTAAGGGAACGTTGACGAATCGTGGCGCTATGTCGTGAATCCCTTCGACCGGCATCACGAAAGCGCCGTCATGATCCGCTTCCCATTGGTTTTCAACCCTGTGCGTGTTGCCGGAATCCTGTTCCTGTTCCTGGCTCTGGCGCTCGGGGCCTGTGCCGGCGGTCATGAACCGCTTGTCACCAGCCAGATGATCACCGATGAAGCGGGCCGGAAGATGATCGTTTACGAAATCTGTGAACCCGCGGGGCCATTCTTCCATCGCCGGGCCGATCTGGCCTGCCGCACCTCCATCGTGCCGCAACACTATTGCTACAGGACGCTTGGCGGCATCGATTGCTATGAGCGGCCCTTGCCCGGGCGCACCGCGGTTCATGGGTACCAGGGGATGTAATCCGGAGGCGCGATCCGGCACCGGGCTTTCAGCAAATCTTAAGGCCTTTCTATCACCTTCCGCATATGAACAAGGTAATGGGTCATAAACGGGGCCAGACCCGGATGAACGGACTTCCAGACCGGGCCCCGGATGGGACGGGTCATGCGGGTCATGAGGAATGTCCGCCCACGGCGCCGCTGCTCTGCGCACCGGCCCGCTATGGGTTGATGCTGTTCGGGGGAATCAATGTGGGGCTTGGAATCGCCGGAATGTTCCTGCCGCTGATGCCGACCACGGTTTTCCTGCTGATCGCCCTCTGGGCCTTTTCGCGATCATCCCAGCGCTTTCATCGCTGGCTGTATACCCATCCGCGTTTTGGAAAAACCCTGCGGGATTGGCATCATCATCGTGCGATTCCCCTGAAGGCCAAGATCGCGGCCTGTGGTTCGATGCTTCTCAGTCTTGGCATCATTGCCGTTTTCGTGGCCGAATCCTGGTTGCTTCCGGGCATTGTCGCCCTGTGCCTTGCGCCGATTGCAGGGTTCATCGTCACCAGACCTTCCCTGCCCTCTTCCCTGCTCTCTCGGCAGGGCGGCCTTGCCGCATCCCCCTCTGCGGGCGGGCAGCTTCGGACTCGCTGACATCCTCCCCGGAGAACAGAGAACGCACGCCCGACGATTCGATCACAACCGTTCTCTCCACCCTTGGCCGGCACGATATCGGTGCCGTGGTGATCCTCGACGATTCCGGCGAACCCTGCGGAATCCTCTCGGACGTGATGTGATCCGTGCCCTCGATCCCGGGGTGCCGGGGTTCTGACCGCCCCGGCATCGGCTCTCATGAGCCGTGACATGGTGACCTGCAGCCTCCGGGATTCCCTGTCAGACCTCATGGCGATCATGACTCATCGCCGCATCCGCCACATGGCGGTGATGGAGGGGGGGGCGCTGTGCGCTGACCCGCCCCGGCGGAAAGGTTGCGGTCGCGGCTGTGCCAACGCCGGGCGCGCTCTCGATGCGGAACGTTCCGCCGTGCGCCTCTACCATGCGTTTGACCAAGGGCAGCCCAAGTCCCACACCATGGTGTGTGCGGTTGAGATGGCTCGCTACCTGACCGAATGGCTCCATTGCCCGTTCGATCTCGGCCGCCGTCATGCCGATACCCTGGTCTTTGACCGTGAGGCGAAGGGAGCCATCTGCCAACTCGCACACCCCGATCGACACTGTTCCCTGGGGGCGACTGAACTTGATGGCGTTGGTAAGGAGATTGAGAAGGATCTGTTTCACCAGCCTTGTGTCGCCGTAGAGCACGCAGGACTTTGGCACCTGCGAGACCACCAGCTGGACGCGGGCACCGGCGGCGCGTTCGCGCACCAGGCGTAACGAAGACTTGATGACCGAGGCGACGTCTATGCGCGCCTCGGCGAGTTCGAGCTTGCCGGCCTCCACCTTGGCAATATCAAGGATGTCGTTGATGATCCCGAGAAGATGCCTGCCGGACTCGCCGATGTCCCGGGCATAGTCGCCATAGCGCGCATGGCCGAGTGGCCCGAACATCTCGCTTGTCATGATATCTGAAAAGCCAATGATGGCGTTGAGGGGCGTGCGCAGCTCATGGCTCATGTTGGCGAGGAACTGACTCTTGGACTGACTTGCGGATTCAGCGTTTGCGCGTGCCTCGTCGAGCTGATGGTTGCGCGCGCGTGCGCGCTCCAGCGTGAGTGTGAGCAGCGAGAATGCGGTCCCGACGCCGCGATAGGCACCATTGCGCGTCACGATGAAGCCGTCGAGCAGCGCGTTTGGCCGGGTTTTGATAATCGCTGTGCCCAGCGCCTCAACGGTCATGTCGTCGGAGACGATCATGGGATCGTTGTCCATCAGGCGCGTTACCGATTTCTGTTCGAACAGGGCGCGACCGAAACGGTCAGCAAGACGAACCATGAAGGCCTGCCGATTGAGCAGGCCGACAGGGACGGCCTCTCGGACGACAGGCAGGGCGAGCAGTTCGGGCTCCTGCGAGAATCGCTCGTAGGCGATCTCACAGGGCGTCTCGTAATCAATAGGCTCGATCCAGACGCTGAGGGCTTCGTTGTTCAGAAGGTCTCCCGGCGGCCTGGTTCCTTCGCTGGAAATATCATAGGTGCCGGTCATCATGGCGTTGTCCAGATGTTGTCCGATGCCACGAAGTTAAGCGGAATTCGTATACGGAGACTTAACTGATTTCGTATAACTTATTGAAATATAATACACATCAATGACATTTTCATGACATTGAACAATCCGCAACGCAATTCAGGAAAATGGTGCTAGCATCAAGCGTGTGCCGGATGGGCACCACGATAGACAATGGGAGGGGACCATGAACGTCGCCACCATTCTCCGGGCCAAGGGCCACAATGTCGTCACCGTCCGTCCTTCTGCGACCATCGCCGAAATCGTGCAGCGGCTGCGCGATGCTCGTATCGGCGCGGTGGTCGTCAGTTCCGGCGGGCTTCAAGTCCAGGGTATCCTGTCCGAACGTGACATCGTCGCCGCGCTTGCCGAGTATGGGCCGGAAACCCTGGATATGCAGGCGTCTCAACTGATGACAAGGGATATCACCACCTGTGCGCCCGACGATAGCATCGCTGAGCTTATGTCGTTGATGACCGCGCGGCGCATCCGTCACCTGCCTGTGTGTGAGGACGGGGCGCTCTCCGGAATCATTTCGATCGGGGATGTGGTGAAAAGCCGGGTGGACGAGATCGAGCACGAAGCCGAGGCGCTGAAGAGCTACGTCATGCGGGGCTAGATCCGCACGGGTGGTGAGCCGGGTGGGGATCGAACCCACGACCCGCTGCTTAAAAGGCAGCTGCTCTACCACTGAGCTACCGGCCCGCCATCTTCGGCACGCCTGTTTAGCATGACCGGACCGGGCTGCAAAGCTTCTGGGGTATCGGGTTTCGTGTGGGCGGTGCGGGATCGCGAAAAGCCGTCGCGATCCCTGAAGCGCGCTGTTCGTTACCGCCCTGTCTTCAGGAGTTTGGTGTTCGGAGTCTCAGCCTTCGGAGTTTCAGCCTTCCGGATCGAGGGCTTTCCGAAGCCGGGCCTGCACGGCGCCGGTGACGAAGGGCGAGACATCGCCGCCCAGACGGCAGATTTCCTTCACGAAACGCGATGAAATGAAATGATGCCTTTCGGAAGCCATCAGAAAGACCGTTTCGATTCCGGGATTGAGCCGCGCATTCATGCCGGCCATCTGAAACTCGTATTCGAAGTCGGATACCGCCCTCAGGCCCCGAACGATCAGGGATGCACCGGCATCCTCGGCGAACTGGACGAGCAGGCCGGAAAAGGGCCTGACTTCCACCTTCGCACCATTGATCTCGAGCGCGGCGATGTCTTCCCGAACCATTTCGGCGCGCTGTTCCAGGGTGAACAGCGGCCCCTTGCCATCGTTGACGGCAATGCCGACGATCAGGTGATCAACAATGCGTGTCGCCCGCCGGATG
>JBJHAU010000080.1:0-8689 GCA_050480665.1 Alphaproteobacteria bacterium
GGTGATCGGCCGGGCCCATGGGGCAAGGCGGTCCTGGCTCGTCGATGCCGGGGCCCATGCCAGTGGCGACATGGGCTTCTACCGACGGCTGGCGGAGGCGCTCGACACCTCCGGCCTTGCCCTGCCCCAATCGATTCATCAGGCTCCGGATCCTGCCGCATTGCTGCGATCCTGCAAGTCAAGCCACCATCAACACGGGCTTGCCAGCCTGCGCGAGCTTCCCGATTCCTGCTGCGATTTCCTGTTTTCCCAGGCGGTTCTCGAACATCTGCCGAGGGATGAATTCGCGGAAACCTGCAAGGAAATCGCCCGTGTCCTTCGCCCCGGCGCCCGGACAAGCCATCAGATCGACTATCGCGATCATCTTTCGGGCGGGCTCGTGAACCTCAGGTTTTCGGAAAGGCTCTGGGAAGCGCCCTGGTTCGCTGCCCGCTCCGGCTTCTATACCAACCGGCTGCGCCATGCGGACATCCTCGATGCCTTCGCCCGGGCCGGGCTGGAAACGGTCGAGGACAATCCCGTTTCCTGGCCGGTGCTGCCCATCGCCCGCGACCGTCTGGCCCCGCCCTGGCGCACATGGCCGGAAGAGGATCTGCGAATCCGTGAAAGCTTTCTTGTTCTGAGGAAGCCGGCCTGACGCCTCTTGTCGGCTTCGTCTTTCCTCCCATATAGAAAAAACCCACAGGGTGTAGGGATAAGGCGTCCGCCGGTTTGCATGGCGGCGGCGGAAATCCCGTCCTGTGGCGGGATCGCAGGTGTGGAGACGCTCCCGTGCGGTCCGGGTTCACGGAACAAGGATGGAACGACAGGATGGATTTCGAGTCCTTCAGCGACCGCGCCCGCGCGATGCTGCAAAATGCCCAGATCAAGGCTGCCGAGCACAAGCATCAGGAGCTTGCGCCGGAGCATCTCCTTCTGGCCCTGCTCGAGGACGAGGAAGGGCTGGCCGCAAATCTCATGACCTCGGCCGGCGCCGATCCGGCCCGGGCGCGAAGCCTGCTGGATGGCGCGCTGGCGCGGCGGCCTGCCGTGGAAGGTCCCGGCGTCGGCCAGACCTATCTTGGCCAGGAAACCGCGCGCGTCCTGCAAAGCGCCGACACTGTCGCGAAGAAGGCTGGCGACAGTTACGTGACCGCCGAACGGCTTCTTCTGGCCCTGTCCATGGCCGAGGGAACCGCCGTGGCGAAGCTGCTGGCCGAGTCCGGCCTGAAGCCGCAGGCGCTCAACCGTGCGATCGAGGATCTTCGCAAGGGGCGGACCGCCGACACCGCCTCGGCGGAAGGCCGCTACGAATCCTTGAAGAAATACACGCGTGACCTGACGGAAGCGGCGCGCGAGGGCAAGCTCGATCCGGTGATCGGCCGTGACGACGAAATCCGCCGCACCATCCAGGTGCTGTCGCGGCGCACCAAGAACAATCCCGTGCTGATCGGCGAGCCGGGCGTGGGCAAGACCGCGATCGCCGAAGGGCTGGCCCTCAGGGTGGTGAACGGCGATGTGCCCGAAAGCCTGAAGAACAAGCGCCTGCTTTCGCTCGATCTCGGGGCGCTGATCGCCGGGGCCAAGTTCCGGGGCGAGTTCGAGGAACGGCTGAAGGCGGTGCTTCAGGAAATCACCGCCGCCGAGGGCGAGATCATCCTGTTCATCGATGAGCTGCACACCCTTGTCGGTGCCGGGGCCGCGGAAGGGGCGATGGACGCCTCGAACATGCTGAAGCCGGCCCTTGCCCGGGGCGAACTGCATTGCGTGGGGGCCACCACCCTTGATGAATACCGCAAGCATATCGAGAAGGATGCCGCCCTGGCGCGGCGCTTCCAGCCCCTGTTCGTGTCCGAGCCGACGGTGGAAGACACGATTTCCATCCTGCGGGGGCTCAAGGAAAAATACGAGCTTCACCACGGGGTGCGGATTTCCGATTCCGCCCTGGTCTCGGCCGCGACCCTGTCGAACCGCTATATCGCCGATCGTTTCCTGCCCGACAAGGCCATCGACCTGATGGACGAAGCCGCCTCGCGCCTGCGCATGGAGGTCGATTCCAAGCCCGAGGAGCTGGATGAGCTGGATCGGCGGATCATCCAGCTCAAGATCGAGCGCGAGGCCCTGCGCAAGGAGGATGATGCGGCGTCGCGAGATCGCCTCAAGGGGCTGGAGGACGAGCTGACGGGGCTGGAGGAAAAATCCCGCGCCCTCACTGCGGCCTGGCAGGCGGACAAGGAACGGCTTGCCTCGTCGCAGAAGCTCAAGGAAGAGCTGGATGTGGCGCGCTCGGAACTGGAGGTGGCCCAGCGCCAGGGCGATCTGGCCCGTGCCGGCGAGCTGGCCTACGGGATCATTCCGGCGCTGGAAAAACGCCTCGGAGACGGGGCGGAAACCGCCACCGCCCGGATGCTGAAGGAAGAAGTGTCGCCCGAAAACATCGCCGCCGTGGTCTCGCGCTGGACCGGCATTCCAGTGGACAAGATGCTGGAAGGCGAGCGGGAGAAGCTGCTGGCCATGGAGCAGAGCCTGCATGAACGGGTTGTCGGCCAGGAGGCGCCGATCCGCGCGGTGGCCGATGCGGTACGCCGCGCCCGGGCCGGGCTTCAGGATCCTCATCGGCCGATCGGATCGTTCATGTTTCTTGGCCCCACCGGCGTCGGCAAGACCGAACTGACCAAGGCGCTGGCAGCCTTTCTGTTCGATGATGAACAGGCGATGGTGCGGATCGACATGTCCGAATACATGGAAAAGCACGCCGTGGCCCGGCTGATCGGCGCCCCGCCGGGATATGTGGGCTACGAGGAAGGCGGTGCCCTGACCGAAGCCATCCGCCGCCGGCCCTATCAGGTGATCCTGTTCGACGAGATCGAGAAGGCGCATCCCGAAGTCTTCAATGTTCTGTTGCAGGTTCTCGATGATGGCCGGTTGACCGACGGCCAGGGGCGGACGGTGGATTTCACCAACACCCTGATCGTCATGACCTCCAATCTTGGGTCGGAACTGCTGGCCGCCTCGACCGAGGGTACCGATCCGGATCTCGAACGGGCCCGGGTGATGGAGGTCGTGCGCGGCCATTTCCGCCCCGAATTCCTGAACCGGCTGGATGAAATCCTGCTGTTCCAGCGCCTGTCCCGTGGCGATATGGGGCGGATCGTGACAATCCAGCTGAAGCAGCTCGAATCGCTTCTGGCGGCCCGGTCCATCACCCTGGAGCTGGACGACGCAGCCCGGGACTGGCTGGCCGAAGCCGGGTTCGATCCTGTCTATGGCGCAAGGCCTCTCAAGCGGGTGATCCAGCGCCAGCTTCAGAACCCTCTGGCAACGCGGATTCTCGAGGGCAGCGTGGCCGATGGCGACCGGGTTGTCGTCTCCACCGACGAGAACGGGCTGGTGATCAACGGAAAGCCGGTGGCCGTGGCCGCCTAGGGGTTCGGCGAACCGATCCAGAGGCGCGCGGCATCCTCGGCCCCGGAAGGCAGCGTCCGGCCGGGATTTCCGATCCAGGCGGCGATATCCTCCCAGACCGCATGCGCGTCAAGATCGCGCAGCAGCATGTGATGGCCGTCGGGATAGAAGGCGATCCTTGCGCCATGGGCGGCGAGCGCGGCTGCGGCCTCGCGCATCGGCGGGGCTCCGATCAGGTCGTCGCGCCCGCCATAGGTCAGAAGAATCGGCGCCCCGCTCTGCGCTGCCGCTCCGGCCTCTTCAAGGGCCGTATCCATCAGCCTGACGAGGCCGAAGGCGGTATCGATCCGGGTCTCCTTCAGGACCAGGGGATCGGCCGCCAGCCGGCGCAGCATGGGCAGGTTGTCGGAGGGCACGATCTCGGGGATTTCCGGGCGCAGACGCAGCCAGGGCAGGCTGTGCGCGCCCAGCCACAGCATGGCGCTGCCCACGGGGCCGATATGGCGACGGCCCAGCACGGCGGGCGCCACCAGGATGGCGCCGTCGGGCCCGTCACCGGCGCTGCGGGCGAGCTGCGTGATCGCCACCGCCCCGCCCATGCTTTCGCCCAGCAGGATGACCGGAAGTCCCGGATGCTCGTGCCGTGCTGCCTGCACCAGGGCCAGGGCATCAAGACGGAGGGTTTCCATCCCCGGCCAGAGCCCGGGATGGGGGCCTGCCCCGAAGCCCCGCTGGTCGATGGCATAGGTGGCGATTCCCTGTTCCGCCCAGAAGGTTGCCGCCTCGTCGAAGGCGCCGGCATGATCGTTGAAGCCATGCAGGGCGGCGATGATCGCCTTCGGCGCGGTGTCCGGCCGCCAGACCCTGAGCGGCAGGGGATGGCCGTCCGGGGCGTGAAGCACGGCTTCGCCGATCCGGGGCTCGATCGTGGCGTTTCCCGCCTCGATCGCGAGCGGGTGCAGACGGGGCGCGCAGCTCGCCATCATCCCCGCCATCATCCCCGCCAGGACCACCATGGCCACCATGGCGATCATGGTCCGCGTGGTCCGGGCGGGCTGCCGCCCGGCGCCACACCGCCGGGGCAGACGGGATGGGCTCACTTTTCCGGGGCCGTCGGTTCAGCCTGGGCATCTGTGGCTGTTTTTCGGGCGGCGGCTCCCCCATCCGGGCGACGGGTCAGATCGAGGAACACATCCTCGAGCCGTCCCTCGGCGGTGCTGAGATCGGCGATGGTCAGGCCGGCCTCGTGGATCGCCGAAATGATTGTGCCGATCTGGATCTCGGAGGGACGGAAGCGGAAGTTCAGGCGCCTTGGCGGCATCAGCATCACCTCGAAGCGACAGAGTGCCTCGGGCAGGGCGGCGATGTCTTCCGCCACGGTCACGATCATCTGGCGATGATCGATCCGGCGCAGCAATGCGCCGGTCGGTTCGCAACAGATCACCTGCCCGTCATCAATGATGGCGATGGTATCGCAGAGCTTTTCCGCCTCTTCCAGGTAATGGGTGGTCAGCAGGATCGTCGTGCCTCGCGCATTCAGCGTCTTGACGTAGGACCAGAGATGCTGGCGCAGTTCCACATCGACACCCGCCGTGGGTTCGTCAAGAATCACAACCGGGGGAGCATGCACGATCGCCTTGCCGATCAGCAGCCTTCGGCGCATGCCGCCGGAAAGGCGGCGGGCATAGGCGTGCGCCTTGTCGGTCAGGCCCATCGCCTCCAGCACCGCCCATGTGGGATACTCGGAAGGACGCATCCCGTACATGCCGGCCTGAAGATCAAGCAGCTGCTTCGGCGTGAAGAAGGGATCGATGTTGAGTTCCTGGGGAACGACGCCGATCGCCATCTTCGCCTTGCGTCTGGCATGGTCGATGTCATGGCCCCAGATGCGCACGCTGCCCGCACTCTTGCGAACCAGCCCGGCCATGATATTGATCAGGGTCGATTTGCCGGCGCCATTGGGGCCGAGCAGTCCGAAGAAGGCGCCACGGGGAACGGTCAGGTCGATTCCCTTCAAAGCCGCCTTGGGAGGGCTGTTCCTTGATCCCCGATAGATCTTGGAAAGCCCCCGGATCTCGATGGCGTTCTCGGGCTGGCTGTCGGGCGTGGCCCGATCGTCGGCATTCGGGCGCCGCGCCGCGCCGGGATCGCGAAGGGGCACGACAGTCATGGGAATCCCGATGGTTGATTAGGCGGACGCAATCGGTATCATCCGCAGGATATGCCGGTCAACCGGCACGCACCACGTCTTGCGCCTACCTGCGCCTTCCGGAGGCATGCCTTGAGCCTGCTGAACAGCGAACCTCCCATCGTCGTCGAGACCACCACCGTCGGCTGCGATGGCGGCGGCGGCCCGCTTGGGCATCCCAGGGTCTATCTTCATCTTTCGGCGGCGGGCGAGGTGGAGTGTCCCTATTGCGGCCGGGTGTATGTTCTGGCCAGGGGTGCGCGCGCCGGCGGCGGCCATTGAGCGGGTATCCCGCCGGGCGTGATCCGGAGACCGGCCCTGCCGGAACCGGGCGCCATCTGTTCCTGATCGACGGGTCCGGGTTCATCTTCCGGGCCTATTTCGCCCTCAAGACCCACCTCACCCGTTCCGACGGCACCCCCACCAATGCCGTCTACGGCTTCTCGGCCATGCTGATGAAGCTTCTGGACGACACCGAGGCCGATTACCTCGCGGTGATCTTCGATGCCGGGCGCAAGACCTTCCGCAACGATCTCTATCCCGAATACAAGGCCAACCGATCCGAACCGCCCGAGGATCTGATCCCGCAATTCGCCCTGATCCGCGAAGCCACCGAAGCCTTCGGCCTGCCGGCGGTCGAGATGGCGGGGTTCGAGGCCGATGACCTGATCGCCACCTATGCGGCCCAGGCCACGCGTCGCGGGGATCGCGTCACCATCCTTTCCTCGGACAAGGATCTGATGCAGCTCGTCCGGCCCGGGGTCGCGATGAAGGATCCGATCAAGGCCGGGGTGATCGGCCCGGCAGAGGTGGAAGCCAAGTTCGGGGTCGAGCCGGATCGGGTCGTCGATGTTCAGGCGCTGGCCGGCGATTCCACCGACAATGTTCCGGGGGTGCCCGGCATCGGGATCAAGACCGCCGCCCAGCTGATTCGCGAATTCGGAGACCTCGAGTCCCTGCTGGCCGAAGCCGACAGGATTCCCCAGCCCAAGCGTCGGGAAAATCTTCTGGCCCATGCCGATCTTGCGCGGCTTTCGCGCGAGCTGGTCAGGCTGCGCGACGATGTTCCGGTGGCCGGGGATTACACCGCCTTCGCCAAGCGTGAGCCCGATCACGAGACGCTGATCGCCTTCCTGCGCACCCAGGAGTTCGACTCCCTTCTGCGCAAGGTGGAGAGCGAGCTTGCCGGCGACGGCCGTCTTGCCGAGACCCGCGCCACCCGTTCTTCCCCCGGCAAGGCCCCGGGGGCGGCGGATCACGCCTCGGCCCCCGCCCGTGCCGGTTCTGTTCCGGCCACCCCTGCCGATGCTCCGGCCTATGCGCTGATCACCGATTTCGACAGTCTCGACGCATGGATCGGCGAGGCGATCGAAACAGGCCGTGTCGCCATCGATACGGAGACCACCTCCCTCGATGCCATGCAGGCCGAGCTGGTGGGGCTTTCTCTGGCCCTTGCCCCGGGGCGGGCCTGTTATGTGCCCCTGGCCCACCGCCGGAAGGCGGAGCAGGGCGCGCTCGATTTCGGCGAATCCGGATCTTCGGTCGCGGAGGAAGCCCCGGCATCAGCGACCGGCCCGCGGCTTGAAGGCCAGTTGCCGTTGCAGGCGGTTCTCGAGCGCCTCGCCCCGCTGCTGGCCGATCCCTCGGTGCTCAAGATCGGCCATAATCTGAAATACGACATGGAGGTTCTGGCGCGTTACGGGATCACCATTGCTCCGGTGGACGACACCATGGTCCTGTCCTACGTGCTGGATGCCGGGCTTTCCCATGGGCATGGGCTTGACGAGCTGTCGCGCCTGCATCTCGATCATGACACGATCCGCTACGCGCAGGTGGCCGGCAGCGGAAAGGCGCAGGTGACCTTCGATTACGTGGGGCTGGATGCCGCGCGCGACTATGCGGCAGAGGATGCCGATTGCACCCTGAAGCTGCACGATCTGTTGAAGCCCCGGTTGCTGCGCGAAGGGCTTTCCCGGGTCTACGAAACGATGGAACGGCCCCTGATTCCCGTTCTTGTGGCCATGGAACGGGCTGGAATCCGGGTCGATCCTGCCCGTCTCAAGGCACTTTCGGCAGATTTCGCCGCAAGGCTGACCACCATGGAGGCCGAGATCCATGCGCTTGCCGGGCGGGCGTTCAATGTCGGAAGTCCGCGCCAGCTTGGCGAGATCCTTTTCGGGGAAATGGGACTTCCCGGCGGCCGGACCGGGAAATCCGGAGCCTATGCCACCGGGGCCGATGTGCTGGAAGATCTGGCCGCCCAGGGCCATGAACTGCCTGCCCGGGTGCTGGAATGGCGGCAGATCGCCAAGTTGCAATCGACCTACACCGAAACCCTGCATCGGCAGATTCATCCGGAAACCGGCAGGGTTCACACCTCCTATGCGATGGCCGTGGCCTCGACCGGCCGCCTGTCTTCCACCGATCCCAACCTTCAGAACATTCCGGTGCGCACGGAAGAAGGGCGGAAGATCCGCGAAGCGTTCATCGCCGACCCGGGAATGCGGCTGATCTCGGCGGATTATTCCCAGATCGAGTTGAGGCTGCTTGCCCATGTCGCCGATATCGCGGTGCTGAAACAGGCGTTCCGCGACGGAATCGACATCCATGCCCTGACCGCCTCGGAAATCTTCGGCGTGCCGGTGGAAGGCATGGATCCGATGATCCGCCGCCGGGCCAAGGCGATCAATTTCGGGATCATCTACGGTATTTCCGCCTTCGGCCTCGCCCGCCAGCTTGCCATCCCCCGGGATGAGGCGGGGCGCTATATCGAGGCCTATTTCGAGCGTTACCCCGGAATCCGCGACTACATGGAGCGCACCAAGGCCGAGGCGCGCGAACGGGGCCATGTCGCCACCCTGTTCGGTCGCCGGGTCCATACGCCGGGAATCAAGGCCAAGGGGCCGATGAAGGCCTTTGCCGAACGGGCAGCCATCAATGCCCCCTTGCAGGGTGCGGCTGCCGATATCATCAAGCGGGCGATGATCGCGGTGCATCGGGCGCTGGGCGAATCGGGTCTTGCGGCGCGCATGTTGCTGCAGGTTCACGACGAGCTGATCTTCGAGGCTCCGGAAGCCGAGGCCGAGGACACCGCCCGGCTTGTGGCGCGACTCATGG
>JBJHAU010000080.1:8699-9060 GCA_050480665.1 Alphaproteobacteria bacterium
CTAGCGTGAACCTTCGCCCCCGGTTTGGATCGGGCGGCGTGACGGGCCGGTCGGGCGGGGGCCGCGACGGCATGGGGGGCGGACCATGAAGACAGTCAGCCGGCGCACGGAAATCTCCGTCTACGGTCTTGGGCTGTTCGGCGCGACCCTGTCCAACCTGTCGGCCCTGATCGTTCCCCTGTGGTTGATCAGCCTTCAGGCGAATCCGATCATGATCGGCCTCGCGCTCGGGGCCTTCAACCTGCCGCCCTTCCTGTTTTCGGTTCATGGCGGGGCGCTGCTCGACCGCCAGGGGGCGCGGCGGGTGATGATTGCCTTCGCCGCAGCCGGCGTGGTGGTGCCGTTCCTGTTTCCGGCCCTT
>JBJHAU010000081.1:0-8931 GCA_050480665.1 Alphaproteobacteria bacterium
CGAGCACCACCAGCCAGGCGCAGAAGGCGACAAAGCCGAAGGCCGCCCATGCCCCGGCCAGATCCCAGATCACACCAAGCACGGGCGGGGCGCCCAGGGTTCCGATTCGTCCCGCCACGGAAAAGCGGGCCAGCAAGGTGGTGCGCCCGCCGGTAAGGTTGCAGATCAGGGTCTGGGCCCCTACCCAGCCCATGTTCGCGGTCAGCCCTGTCACCAGTTGCAGCATCAGCAGCGCCGAAAAGAAGGGCAGCACGGGATAAAGGGGGACAAGGGCTGCGGTGATGATGGCATAAGCCATGGTCACGCGCCGTGTGCCCAGCCTGTCCATCAGAACCCCGCCATGGATCGAAAGGAGGAAGGGCAGGAGAGCGGAAATGCCGACCGCAAGGCCGATCTGGGTCGCGGAATAGCCAAGGTGAAGGGCCCAGAGCGGGATCAGCACCTTCAGCATCATGGTGACGGCATTGGCCGCAAGGCCGACGCCGTAGGTTGCGGGAATCGCATGCCCGGGAATGGCAGGCGTTGTCATGGTCGATTCACCCCCCTCGCCGGGGCGGGGTGCCACAGCGTCATCCTTGTCTGCTTCCTTTTACGTTCCTGCACTGCCCGGGAGGCAGCCATCCCCGATCACTGCGGAAGGCCCGCAGTCATGGCAGACAGGCTATAGCTTCGCCGCCCGCATGGAAAGGCCGTTCCGTCCGGCGGCAGCCTTGCCGTTCACGCAAACGTGATGGCCGTTGACTTGACCGTGAACGGGCAGGGTCCGAGGATTTTCCCGTCGGTAACTCTTTCGTCTTTCCCTTGTCCATGGGTGATCCTGCCATGAAACCATTCGCCCAGAGCCTGAAGCCCGGCCTTGCCGGCCTTGCCGTCATCGTCGCCGCCATGGCTGCCGGAATTCTCTGGCCGGCTGCGGACAGAGCTTCGGGAAATGGCGCTCTCCTTGCCAGCGAGGGCCTTTCGGACCATGGCGCCGAACCGGCTGCCGGCGAGGCCAAAGATGCCGTGCCCGGCCCCGCGCGGCTATGGCTCCGGGAATGGCCGAACACGGATTTCAACCGTCATTCCGTCGATCTTGTCGAGATACAGGATGGCGGCCCGCCCAGGGATGGGATTCCCTCGATCGATGATCCCCTCTTTGTCCCCGTTTCCGAGGCCCGGGGTCTGACGGAAACCGAGCCACTGATCAGCCTCGAGATCGCCGGCGACGCAAGGGCCTATCCCCTTTCGATCCTGATGTGGCACGAGATCGTCAACGATGTCGTGGGCGGGGTTCCCGTTGCCGTCACCTACTGCCCGCTTTGCAACGCCTCGGTCGTCTTTGAGCGTGAGTTCGAGGGACGCCTTCTCGATTTCGGCACCACCGGCAAGCTCAGGCTTTCCGATCTGGTGATGTATGATCGCCAGACCGAAAGCTGGTGGCAGCAATTCACGGGAGAGGCAATCGTTGGCGCCATGACGGGGCAGATGCTGGCGCGGCGCCCGGCACGGATGGAATCCTTCAGCCGCTTCAAGGCACGCTTTCCGGAAGGCAAGGTGCTGATTCCCAACAATCCCCACATGCGCGATTACGGGGCCAATCCCTATCGGGGCTATGACACCCTGTCCCGTCCATGGCTGTACGATGGCCGTCTGCCCGAAGGGATCGAACCGATGGCCCGGGTCGTGACCATCGGTCATCAGGCGTGGAGTCTTCGGCTGCTGCGCGAGAAGGGCCGTATCGAGCATGACGGCTATGTCATGACCTGGGAGCCGGGCCAGAACTCCGCCCTCGATTCCCCGGTCATTGCCCGCGGGCGCGATGTCGGCAATGTCGTGGTGCAGAAACGCACTCCGGATGGCCTTGTCGATGCGGTCCATGGCATCGATTTTGCCTTCGCCTTTCATGCCTTCTTTCCCGATGGCGTGATTCACACCCGCTAGGGATCGCTCGACCGCTCTGAATCTTCCTGTGGTTTTGCAAGCCCGCACGCGCCGTTCTGCGTTTTCTCCTGCATCCGAGACTGGCATTTGCGCTTCATCCCCCTTATGTCATGGGGGATGATTGCGGAAGGATCGGCCACGACATGGGCCGAGGCCATGCTGATCGGGCAGGATGAGACTTCATGGCGGAAACAGGCGACGATGATGCCCTTCCGGCGCGTTCCGGGCGCGGCGAGATCGACCGCTTCCTGAGCGAGCTGGCCGTCAGACCGGCCACACCCCGGCAGGGAGGTCGGCGGGGTCGGCTGATCTTCGCCATGGATGCCACGGCCAGCCGGGAGCCTGCCTGGGATCGGGCCTGCCGTATCCAGGGAGACATGTTCACCGCAGCAGCGACGGTCGGGGCGCTGGAAGTGCAGCTTGTGTTCTATCGGGGCTACCGGGAATGCAAGGCGAGCCCCTGGGTTCAGGATGCCCGATCCCTGATCCGCAAGATGACGGCGGTTCGCTGTCTTGGCGGCCAGACACAGATCGGCCGTATCCTGGGGCATGCCCTGAAGGAGTCACGGCGTGGCCCGGTGGATGCCCTCGTATTCGTCGGGGATTGTCTCGAAGAGGATGTGGATGCCGTCTGTGCCCGGGCCGGGGAACTGGCCTTGCAGAAAGTGCCGGTGTTCATCTTTCAGGATGGATTCGATCCGGTCGCGGAACGGGCGTTTCGCCAGATTGCCCGGCTGACCAGGGGGGCCTATTGCCGTTTCGATCTCGGGGCGGCGGATCAGTTGAAGGATCTCCTTGCCGCCGTGGCGGTCTATGCTGCGGGCGGGCAGGCCGCGCTGGAGGATGTCTCGCGGCGCAAGGGCGGCATGGCCCGCCTGCTGACTTCGCAGATGTCAGGCCAGGGCTCCGGGAGGTAGCTCCGCCCATGCCCTATCTCGTTCTCGGGATCGCTGTTCTTGCCGGCCTGTTCCTTCTTGGTCGCTGGATGTCCACGGCCAATCCGGTGGTGCTGGCCTGGTTTGTCCGCCTTCTTTCCGGTGCGCTGATTGTTGGTGTCGGGGCCTATGCCGCGATCTCCGGGCGCTTTGGCTGGCTGATCTATGCCCTGCCGTTCCTGATCCCCCTGCTGTTCCGCTGGCGGATGGCCAGGACGCGGCAGAAGAATGCACGGGGGCCATCTCCCGGGGGCAGCTCGGAGGTTTCGACAGTCTATTTCAGGATGCGGCTCGATCACGACAGCGGCCAGATGCAGGGGATCGTGCTTCGTGGGCCTCACGCCGGCCGCAATCTCGAGGATCTCGACCCGTCCGCCCTGCGCGAGGTTCATGCCCTGTGCGCCGACGACCAGGATTCCCTGCGCCTGTTCGAGGCCTGGCTCGACCGTTCCGGCCGTCGCGGGTCAGGGGGGGAAAGGCAGGGGCAGGCGGCGGCACCCGGGGGCTCGATGACGAAGGAGCAGGCCCGCGACATTCTCGGGGTCGGCCCCGATGCCGATGCCACGGCGATCCGGGCCGCGCATCGCCGACTGATGGCCAAGCTGCACCCCGATACCGGCGGTTCCACCTTTCTCGCCGCCCAGATCAACGAGGCGAAGGATTGCCTTCTTGGCGACTAGTCGGGTGTCCTTGCCTTGTCACAGGCGCTGTGGCATTACATCCATCGAAGCGCTCCGTGGATCCTGACAGGTAATCGGTTGATGACGGCCATACGCAAGGCGGTGTTTCCCGTCGCGGGTCTGGGCACCCGTTTCATGCCAGCCACCAAGGCGGTGCCCAAGGAGATGCTCCCGGTTCTCGACCGGCCCCTGATCGATTACGCCATGGCCGAGGCGCGCGCTGCGGGGATCGAAACCTTCATCTTCATCACCGGAAGGGAAGTCAACGCACGGATTCTTAACGCCTTCTTCGAAATGCCGAGGGATCTCGAGGCAGCGTTGAGGGAGAAGAATCCCGTTCTGGCGGATCGCCTGCGCAGTGAGGAGCCGCCGCCCGGATCGACACTGTTCATCCCGCAGGGGGAGCCGCTCGGACTTGGCCATGCCGTGTGGTGCGCCCGTGAAGTGATCGGTGACGAGCCCTTTGCCGTTCTTCTGCCCGACGATCTGATGGACTGCCCCGATTCCTGCATCGGCCAGCTTATGGCGGTGGCGGAACGCACGGGCGGCAATGCCATGGCCATCGAATCCGTGCCGTTGGAACAGACACGACGCTACGGGGTGATCGATCCCGGCGCCGTTCAGGGACGGCAGGTGGAGGTTCGCGGGCTGGTCGAAAAGCCTTCCCCCGATGAAGCGCCATCGACCCTGTCGGTGGTGGGCCGCTATGTGCTTCATCCCGAGATCTTTTCTCATCTCGAACGGTTTGATCGGGGCGCGGGTGGAGAGATCCAGCTGACCGATGCGATTGCCGCCACGCTGGGCGAAAGGCCTTGCCACGGGGTCGAGTTCATCGGTCGGCGCTATGATTGCGGCTCGCGTCAGGGCTTTCTGGAGGCACAGCTGGGCCTTGCCCTGCGCCAGCCGGAGTTGCGCAGCGCCATGCTGAGATTCCTGCGCGACGAAGGAGATATCGTGGGATGACAGGCAGGGTGGCCAGACCGTCGAAGGGACGCGAGCGATGAAGATCGCAATGATCGGCAGCGGTTATGTCGGGCTTGTTTCCGGCGCCTGTTTTGCCGAATTCGGCTTCGACGTGACCTGTGTCGACAAGGATTCGGCCAAGATCAGCCGTCTTGAGGAAGGACTCCTGCCGATTTACGAGCCCGGGCTTGAGGCCCTGGTGGCCTCCAACCGGAGCGCCGGCCGGCTTCGCTTCACCACAAGCCTTGCCGAAGCTGTCGGCGAGGCCGATGTGGTGTTCATTGCCGTGGGAACCCCAAGCCGGCGCGGCGATGGCTATGCCGATCTGTCCTATGTGTTCAGCGCGGCCGGGGAGATCGCCGATGCCCTGAGCGGCTATACCGTGGTGGTGACAAAATCCACGGTGCCGGTGGGCACCGGCGCCGAGGTCGAGGCGATCATTGCCGGCCGCCGCCCCGATGCCGATTTCGATGTTGCCTCGAACCCGGAATTCCTTCGCGAGGGGGCGGCGATCAACGATTTCATGCGGCCGGACCGGGTGGTGATCGGCAGCACATCAGAGCGGGCCCGCACGGTGCTGGCCCGCCTGTATCGCCCCCTTTACCTGCTGGAAACACCGATCCTGCATACCCGGCGCGAAACCGCCGAACTGATCAAATACGCCACCAACGCCTTTCTTGCGACCAAGATCTCCTTCATCAACCAGATGGCGGATCTGTGCGAGAAGGTGGGGGCCGATGTGCATGATGTCGCGCGCGGCATGGGGCTGGACGGGCGGATCGGACCGAAATTCCTTCATCCCGGGCCGGGTTATGGCGGATCCTGTTTCCCCAAGGACACCCTGGCCCTGGTGAAAACCGCCGGGGATCATGGCGTGCCCGTCTCGATCGTCGAATCCGTGGTGGCCTTCAACGCGCAACGCAAGAAGGCGATGGCAGACCGGATTCTCGGCCTGATGACGCCTCCGTATCAGGGGCAGTCCGTTGCGCTGCTTGGCCTGACCTTCAAGCCCAACACCGACGACATGCGCGAAAGCCCGGCCCTCGACATCGTGCCGGCCTTGCTGGCCGCAGGGCTGCGGGTGCGGGCCCATGATCCGGAAGGCATGAATGCGGCGCGCAGCCTGCTGCCCGGCCTCGAGACCTGCTGTTCGGCGGAAGAGGCTCTTGCGGGGGCCGATGCCATGGTTCTGCTGACCGAATGGAATGCGTTCCGCGCCCTCGATCCGGAAAGCATCCGGGCGCTGCTGCGACAGCCCCTGGTGATTGATCTGCGCAATGTCTTCAACCCGGAGGACATGGCCGCCGCAGGCCTCGACTATCATGGCATCGGGCGACTTCGGGTGACGCCCTCCGCAACACCGGGAGCGTGCTGATGACCGGCCACCGATTCGACCCCAGCATTCTTCGCGAATACGATATTCGCGGCATTGTCGGCGCAACCCTGACGGCGCGCGATGCGACGATGATCGGCCGGGCCTTCGCCAGCTGGCTCTCCGCCCGGGGCGGGTGCCGGGTCCAGGTAGGCCGCGATGGCAGGTTGAGTTCGCCGGAGATGGAAGCCGCCCTGGTCGAGGGCCTGAAGGCCGGGGGAATGCATGTCACGCGGATCGGCCTTGGCCCGACGCCGATGCTGTATTACGCCACGGTCACCTCAGGCGCCGATGGCGGGGTGATGGTGACCGGTTCGCACAACCCTCCCGATCACAACGGCTTCAAGTTCATGGCGCTCGGCCAGGCCTTTTACGGTCAGGACATTCTCGAACTGGGGCGCCTCGCCGAGTCGGGCATTCTTTCCAGCGGCGCAGGCCAGGAGGACAGCGCCGATGTGCTGGATGCCTATGTCGCACGGCTTGCCGCTGATTATCGGGGGGCTGCCCCGCTGGCGGTGGCCTGGGATGCGGGCAACGGCGCCACGGGAGAGGCCATGACCCGGCTCGTGGGTCGGTTGCCGGGCCGCCATGTTCTCCTGAATGAGGTGATCGATGGCCGTTTCCCCAGCCATCATCCCGATCCGACGGTGCCCGAGAATCTGCGCCAGCTTCAGGATCGTGTGGTGGGCGAAGGTCTCGATCTCGGCATCGCCTTCGATGGCGATGGCGACAGGATCGGGGCCATCGACGGGCAGGGACGCATTCTCTGGGGCGATCAGATGCTTGCGCTTCTGGCGCGTCCGGTGCTTGCCGATCGTCCCGGCGCAACGGTTCTGGCCGATGTGAAGGCCAGCCAGGTTCTGTTCGATGAGGTGGCGCGTCTTGGCGGCGCGCCGCTGATGTGGAAAACCGGCCATTCGCTGATCAAGGCGAAGATGTCGGAAACCGGCGCGCCGCTGGCCGGGGAAATGAGCGGTCACATCTTCTTCGCTGACCGCTATTACGGCTTCGACGACGCGCTTTATGCCGCGGTGCGCCTGCTTTCGGTGGTTTCCGAATCGGGACAGAGCCTGGCGGACCTGCGCGACAGCCTTCCCGTGATGCTCAACACCCCGGAAATCCGCTTTCCCTGCGCCGATACCCGCAAGTTTGCGGTGGTGGAAGAGGTTGCCGCCAGGCTGGCGGCCAGCGGCGCGGATGTGAACGATGCCGATGGGGTGCGCGTCAACACCGCCGATGGCTGGTGGCTGCTGCGGGCTTCCAACACCCAGGATGTTCTGGTGGCGCGCTGCGAATCCGCCCATGCCAAGGGGCTGGCGGCCCTGAAGGCGGCCCTGATCGAGCAGCTCGAGCAAAGCGGAATCGAGGCTCCCGATCTTGACGGCTGACAGGACCTGAGGAAACATCCGTGAGAGGTGCTTTCGCCATCTCGCCTGAACAGCGTAGGACAGGGCACCCGACAGCCTAGCGCGCGGCGGTGTTTTCCCCGACCGGGCGGCCCTCGGGATCGATCACCACGCATTCCATCCCGCCGCGAACCAGAATCCGGCAGGCCCCGGCCGCTGTCTCGTGGCTGAGGCCGGCAAGCCGCGATCGGTAAAGCGTTCCGTTTTCACCCTGAACCGTGCTCAGCGCCATGCGCGATGGTCCCAGCATGTCCGGCAGAACGCGGATCGCCTGACTGGCCGTCAGATGAGCCGGGGCCAGACGGGAAAACGCTCCGAGCTGGATCGACCAGTCTTCCCCGCGCGCCTGCGGCTGAAGAGCTGCCTGGCCCGTGGCCCCGCCCGCCATGGCCGGGCCTGCCAACGCATGAGGGCGGAAGGGAGGAGCGAATCGCGCCAGACTGGCCTGACCGCGGACCCCCTGGGCGCGGGTCAGGGAGATGGGCATGTTGATATGGGCGTCGTCGCGCCGGACACGGAGGTTGCGGTCGAAGGCAAAGGCCCTGATGTGCCCGCCGGAGGCCGTTTCGAAGCCGCGTTCGAGAAGCCCCTTCATGTGCAGGTCGCGGGCTTCCGGCGAACGGGCGCCAAGGACGATGGCGACAAGCCGGATTCCCTCGCGTTCGGCCGAACTGGCCAGATTGAACCCGGAGGCCCGGATGAAGCC
Source organism: Alphaproteobacteria bacterium (assembly GCA_050480665.1). Classification (GTDB taxonomy): domain Bacteria; phylum Pseudomonadota; class Alphaproteobacteria; order SMXQ01; family SMXQ01; genus JBJHAU01. The sequence continues at coordinate 7,986 of JBJHAU010000081.1, forward strand.
TGTCTTGACCCCGTCGCTTCCCTCGTAGCGGTCGAGAAGGCGGTTGTGGTTCGCATGGCTGCGTCCGTCCCATGAAAAGCTGCGGGCGCTGAACACATGGAAATGCCGGGGAAAATCCCGCCTGAGGGCGATCACGAGCGTGGCCATGTCGCGGGCGGTGGAAAGCTGGCGGCGGTTGGGCAGGCCGGAAGCATTCCTGAAGCGCGTGTTCGACATGCCGAGGGCTTCGGCCTTTTCCGACATCAGCGTGGCGAAATCCGCCTCGCTTCCCCCGAGATGTTCGGCCACGGCGGCGGCCACATCGTTGGCGGACCGAACCACAAGGGCGGGGATGGCCTCTGCCACGGTCAGGCTGCCGCCGGGGGGGATGCCAAGCTTGGAGGGAGGCTGTCCCGCCGCCCTGTGCGACATGACGATCGATGTTTCCATCGTGAGGCGGCCCGCTTCCAGAGCCTCGAACACGAGATAGAGGGTCATCAGCTTGGTCAGGGATGCGGGATAGTGCTGAAGGTCGGGGTTGGCCTCGTACAGGATCCGTCCGGTGCGTTCCTCGATCACGATGGCCGCGTAATCGGCCCGCGCCGCGGATGCTGTCCAGCAAAGGGGGAACATCAGGAGAAGGGCTATCGCCGCAAGAGGAAGGCGGCAATATTGGCGAAGCCATCCCAGGCTTGCGAACATGCCGGAACCCGGCAAGCGGCGGGCGAAGCCATTCGCCCGTGCCGGCCGGACATGGCGCGCCGGCAACCATGCACGGCACACCGGAACATGGTGCGGTTCGACATCCGGATGTCCGGCTGACGATGTCACATGATCCCCCAGAGAACCTTCCGGCGATACCGGGTTCGGCACCGCAAGCCTTCATCGCTTCAGATCAGGAATCTAATCGTCGCGGATTCGTCTGTCCAGCCCCACGCTCCACGCGCCATGCCCCTGACCCTGACCC
>JBJHAU010000082.1:0-8902 GCA_050480665.1 Alphaproteobacteria bacterium
CCGGAACACTGGGACAGGCTGGTGGTGCGCGGCGATGCGGACGCTCTCTCCTGCGTGATCTTTGCCATGGAAGGACGCCGGGTGGTCGGCGCCAGCACCTTCAACATGGGGCGGGAAATGCGATTCTGCCGCAAGCTGATCGAGAGCGGCCGCGAGGTCGCCGACAGCGATCTGGCCGATTCGACCCGGAAGCTGCGCGATCTGGCAGGCTGATCCCTGTATTGCCGCCGCACCGCCGCCGCACTATGGCCATGCCGGCCTCTGGCGGGCGGGCTTGACAACCATGGAGGAGGACAGTACCTCATCAGGGTCTCGTGGCTCGGCGCACGGCCCATGAGCCGGCCTTCAAGTCGCTGATCGGCAATGGAAATCCATGGGGGAATCTCCGGGTCTCCGCCGCCTCACGGTTGCGGCCGGGTCTTTAGTTCCGGCTCTGGCCCCCTCTTCAACCCGCATTCAACACGACGGGGAGTTTCATGGCAGAATCCCATCTTGTCGCCAAGGTTGGCGACATTCCCGAAGACGAAGCGAAGAAGGTCACCATCGGCGATGTCGAGATTGCGGTTTTCAATCTCGGCGGTGAATATTTCGCGACCGACGACATCTGCACCCATGCCTATGCCTCGCTGGCCGAGGGGTATGTCGAGGATGGCTGTGTCGAATGTCCGCTCCATGCCGGGCAGTTCGATATTCGTACCGGCAAGGCGCAGGGCGCCCCGGTCACCGAGGATCTGAAGACCTATCCCGTGCGTATCGAAGGAGATGCGATCTATATCGACCTTTGATGGCCGTGCCAGCCATGGCAGGGCGCCCCACGAGGAAACAGGGCCACGATCCGGCCCACAGCAGGGCTGCAGGCCGTGATGGGAACATCAGGGCAAGAACATCTGGGCGAGAACATCAGGGAAGGCCGCAACCATGAGCCAGAACGCACAGACCGGTAACCCTGGCGCCGATGGAATCCCCCGTATTCCCTTCGAGTCCTTCGGGGAAGAGTTGAGGGAATCCCTGCGCCCCAAGGTGGAACGTCTCGGCTATTGCGGAGAAATCTGGCAGGTCGGTGCGAACATGCCCCGATCCATGTATTTCTTCTGCGAGCTGACGGAAGCCCTGAAGGAAGAAATGGACAGCAAGACCGTGGAACTGGTGGCGCTGACCGTGGCCGGGGTCATGGGCAACAGTTACGAACGCAACCAGCACGAGGCCCTTTCGGAAAAGCTGGGCTATGGCCGGGAATGGATTGCCGCCGTCAACCAGCTTCAGGCCGAGCCCGGCGGTGTCCTGAGCGATGGGGAATGCGCGATCCAGAAATATGTCATGGCGGCGATCTATCGCCGTGGCCATGATTGTCAGGATCTCTTCAAGGCCGTGGTCGAGGCGGTCGGGCCCGGCCAGGCGACCGGCATCGCCCTGTCCGTCGGCCGCTGCATGATGCATGCGATCCTGCGCAACACCCTGGCCCTCGAACCGCCGGTGCCTTCGATCTTTGCCGGGGCTGGTCAGCCATGAGCGAGAGCATTCCCCGCCTCGATTTCGACTCCCTCAACGAGGAGTTGAAGACCGCCTTCGGGCCCCGGGTCGAGCGGCTCGGCTATCTCGGCGAATTCTTCCGGGTGATGAGCCATGCCCCCGACACCATGGCCGGGTTCTACCGGATCACCGAAAGCCTGAAGGGTGAATTGCCGGATAATTTCACGGAAATCATCTCCCTTTCGCTCTCGTCGCGCCTCGGGAATCTCTACGAGCAGTATCAGAACGAGCAGTTGAGCCGGAAGCTGGGCTTCGATGACGCCTGGATCGCCGAGGCGCTGGATCCTGTCAGCGGCCCGTCCAGCGTGTTTTCCGACGAGGAGAAGGCGGTGCAGCGCTTTGCCATCGCCGTGCTCGATCGCATGGGGCGCGGGGTCGAGGCCGAGCGCGACGCTCTCGTCGCCGCCATCGGCCCTCGCCGGACCGTGGCGGTGATGTGGTTGATCGGACGGACCGTGACCCACGCGCTGATTTCGAATACCCTTGGGCTCAAGCCCCCGGTTTCTTCGATCTTTGCCGGCGAGGAGGCCCGCACAGGAGGCACTGGGAGCACAGGGGATACAGGGGGCAGGGACGGCGGATAAGGCGTCTCTGGCCCCGCTTCGGAACGGATCATATCGGAACGGATCAGAAGGAAGGACAAGGAACAATGGCGGATATCAAGGTGCCCGATTCGTTTCTGTGGATCACGGAAGCGGATGTCTGCAAGCTGATCGATCTGGGCGGTTCCCTGGAGGCTCTTGAAAAGGGTCTGCTGAACGAGGCCGAGGGCAAGGCCGTGAACATGACCAAGACCCAGACCGTCTGGGGCCACGGCTCGCTGAACGTGACCGGTGCGCAATTCGTCGGCGATGGCCTGGTCGGCGCCAAGGTCTGGAGCAACGCCAATGGCGGGGCCGCCCCGATCATCATCATGCACTCTTCCGAGGATGGCCAGATCCAGGCCATTGTCGAGGCCTTCGCGCTGGGACAGATGCGGACGGCCTCGCTGTCTTCGGTGGCGACCAAATGGTGCGCGCTGGAAGATGCCGACGAGATGGCGATCATGGGCTCCGGCCATCAGGCCCTTCCGCAGGTTTCCGCGATCAACACGGTGCGCAAGCTGAAACGGTGCCGGGTCTGGAGCCGCACCCCCGCGAACCGCGATGCCTTTGTCGAGGAACTGCGTCAGGCCTTCGATTTCGAGATCGTCGCCTGCGATACGGTGGAAGCGGCGGCAAAGGATTGCCCGATCATCACCACCTTCACACGGGCGAAGGAGCCCTTCCTGTTTGCCGACATGCTGACCCCGGGCACCCATATCAATGCCGGTGGCGCCATCATTCCGGCCAATGCGGAAGTGGCCCAGGATGTTCTGGATCGTTGCGACAAGATCGTCTGCGACAATCTGGCACAGGTGCAGAAGGGCTCTCGCGAGCTGATGGAATACGCCGCACGCGCCGGCAACTGGGATTCCGTCATCCCGATCTGCAATCTGGTCAAGGAAAGAAAACCGCGTCCCGCAGGGGCCGATATCACCATCTACAAGTTCATGGGGATGGGGATCGCCGACATGGCCAGCGCCGTCGAGATCCTCAAGCGGGCCCGCGCCCAGGGCGTGGGCACGTCTTATCCTCACCCCCACCGCGCTTCGCCGCGCCTGACCTGAGGCACGGCGGCGCCCTGTTCAATCATGGAGACCGGATCATGAGCAAGTTCCCGGATATCAAGGTCAAATGCGTCGACGGCTCGGGCCGGCAGACCGATGACTCCAAGACCTGGGGCGATCATTCCCTGGATCTTTGGGAGCCTTTCATCGTCACCAAGGCGGAGATCGACGCCGAGATCGAGCGCCTTGCCGATCTTCCCCAGCCGGACAACGGTGTCCGGCGCACCTACTTCACCCATCCCCGGGCCGAAGAGGGCACCCTCTCCTTCACCCCGGGGATTTCCTGCTCGCTCGATGTTCTCAAGCCGGGCGAGGAAACCGCCTTTGTTCGCGAAAACGCCTCGGTGGTGAATTTCGTGATCGACGGCAAGGGCAAGGTGGTGATGGACGAGCAGACCTTCACCATGGATTGCTACGATGTCCTGACCACCCCGGCGATGAGCGTGCATCGCTATATCAACGACAGCAACAGCCTTCAGGTGCGGCTCCGCTATTCCAACAGCCCCATGCTGGAACGGCTGAAGGTGCACTGGCTGGACGAGGATCCGCCGATTCCCGGCGGCAACAGCTCCGATCTTACCGAGGCCGCCCATCAGGCCGAGGAAGAGCGTCCGCAAAGCCCCTACGGCACCTTCCAGCTGACCGATGACGGGGCCTATCTGCGCCCCTATGAGGAGCTGATCAATCCCGATCCGATCGAGATCAAGCCGCATCACTGGCCATGGGAAAAGGTGAAGGACGAGCTGGACAAGCTCGCCGCCCTTGGCCAGAAGTACAAGGGTCGCCGTCTTTACCTGCTTTATGATCCCTCCACCGGGCGCACCAACGGCACGAATCCCAACTTCTTTTCCTGCATCACCATCCGGCCCCAGGGGATTGTCGACAGGCCGCACCGCCATGCCTCGGCCGCCATCAATTATTATTTCGGTGGCGAGGGGCATTCCATCGTTCAGGGCCATCGCTATGAGTGGAAGGCCGGCGATCTGATGCTCTCGGCCCCGGGCTGGGCCGTGCACAACCACGCCACCGATGTCGGCCCCGTCTATGAAATGACCATCCAGGACATGCCGTTCCTGATCAACACCGATGCCCTGCTCTGGCAGGAGGATCTGAAGGGGCCGATCTCCCTTCTCGGATCCCATGCCGGCTTCGAGACCAACCGCGAAAAGGTGGCGTGACGTGATCAAGCTCAAGAAGGACTTTCTCCGCGGTTCCTACCCGCCGATCATCACCCCGTTCAAGGCGAACGGGGATGTCGACTGGGCCAGCTTCCGCAAATGCGTCGATTTCTCGGTTCGGAACGGCAGCCATGGCCTGCTGATCTCCGGCACGACCTCCGAGCCATCCACCCTGACGGTGGCCGAGAGGATTCAGCTGTACCGGGAAGCGATCGATGTCAACAAGGGCAGGGTCCCGGTGGTCTGCGCCACGGGATCACAGTCCCATGCGGAAACCATCGCGCTCACGGAAGGGGCTGAAGCGGCGGGGGCGGATGCGCTTCTGATCGTGACGCCCTATTATGTGCGCCCGCCCCAGCGGGGGCTTGCCAGCTATTATATCGATCTGTGCAAGCGCACCAGCCTTCCGGTGATGATCTATCACATTCCGGGGCGGACCGCCGTGTCCATGACCCTCGACACCCTGAAGACCATCACCGCCGAGGCGCCGAATCTTGTCGGCATGAAGCATGCCGTCAATGATCTGGGGTTTGTCACCCACATGCTCGCCACCTTCGGCCCGGAATGGCGCGTCTTCGTCGGGCTCGAGGATCTGTCCTTCCCGATGCTCTGCATCGGTGCCTGCGGGCTGATGAACGCGGTGGGCAATCTGGAACCGAAGAAACTGTCGCAGATGTGCGAGGCGGTCGATGCGGGCGACCTCGCCAAGGCCAAGAAACTGCACTATGCCCTGGCCGAGCTGAACGAGGCGGTGTTCTTCGATACCAACCCGATTGCCATCAAATACATGATGTGGAAGATGGGGCTGATCTCGAAAAATCATCATCGCCTGCCCATGGCCCCGGCAACGCCCGAGGTCGCCAAGCGTCTGGACGGGGTGATGAAGCGGGCGGGGCTGAAGAAGAAGTCCTGACCACGCCATCGCGGCGTACGCTGCCGCCTGCATCCGGAACCGACAAGACCCGGCTCCTTATGGGAGCCGGGTCTTTCCGTATGTCTTTCCGTATGTCTTTCCATATGTCTTTCCATATGTCTTTCCATGGGCCTCTTGAGGGCCTTCTTGTGTGTTCCGCTATCGGCCGGGCCGCACGCCAAGGCGTGGCGGAACAAGAGGGGAAGGGGCGGCGGGCACGGATATCGCGGTTCCCGGCGAACCGCGCCCCCAGGCGTGAATGATCCGTGCCCGCCATTCCGGGGCCTTGGGCCGCGCTCTCAGGCGGCTTCGGCCTTTGCCAGGGCGATGGCCTCCAGAACCTCGTCGAGATGCATCACATCGGCATATTTGTGGTGAAGATCGAACAGCGCGACCTTGTGGCTGAGGGGGGAGCGGTCGAAACAGCATTCCTCCACCAGCGTGCAGTGATAGCCATAGGAATAGGCTTCGACGGTGGTGGCCCGAACGCATCCCGAAGTGCTCTCGCCGCAGATGATCAGGCTGCCCACATCGCGTTTCTGAAGATGGGCGATCAGCGGGGTGCCAAAGAAACCGGAAGCCCGTTCCTTGCCGATCACAAGTTCGCCATCCTGTGGTGCGAGTTCATCCTTGATGGCCCAGGCATCGGCCTTGGCGCCCACACGCTGACGGTTGGTGGATTTGACGCTGTTCGCGTCGGCATGTTTGGTGGTGTAGATCACCGGAAGTCCGGCGGCCCTGGCGGCGGCCAGAAGAGCCTGGGTCGGGGCGATCGCGTTCCAGGCGGCATCCCCCATGGCGCCCGGGTGGCGGCGGTTGGCTTCCAGAACCGGGCCGGGGCCGCCTTCGAAGGCATTGTTGTACAGATCGATCAGAAGCAGCGCGGGACGTTTTCCCACAAAGACGGGGCGTTCATAGGCCTTGTAGATTTCGAGGCATTCCTCGTCGACGATATCCTTCCAGCAATGATCCTCGAATCCTGACATGGCCTGGCTCCTTCCGGGAATGGTTCGTTCCCGGGATCAAGCAAGGGGCATGCCAAAGGGAAGTGGGGCTTTCGAGGGGCATTCCGGCGGCGCAAGCCTTTCGCGATGCTGACGCGATAGGCAGCCAGGCGGCAATCTGTCGGAAAAAGAGGCAGGCCGCCTGCGCGGCGCAGGGAAAGTTCCGATGCCGCGCTCAGATCGGATAGATGATCGATGCCGGAACCAGGGCCGAATCGAAGATGCAGACCTTCTCGTGAAATTTCAGCGCTCCGCCTTCGCGCTTCAGCCTGTCGAGATAGCGGCCGGAATTGAGAATCCGGGTGTACTGGTTCGGCAGGGTCTCAAGCACGGCGTAATTGGCGGTGATCCTGAGGTCGTCGCCCGTTCCCTCGAGAATCCGGGTGTTGGTGATCATGTGGGTCAGCGCACGCTGGTGGTAGACGGTGGTGCGGACCACCGATTCGATCCGATCCAGAATGCCGCCCCGCCCCTCGGCGAAAATGGTGCCGAGCGGCAGGCCAAGATCCCAGTTTTCCTTGCTGATCAGCTTGTATTGGCAGTCTTCGGTGAAGAACTCTACCCATTCGCGTATGTCGCCATGATCGAGGCAATCGGCATAGGCATAGAGCAGGTCCTCGACCTCGAGGCGCAGGGCAAGGTCGGCTTTGATCGTGTTTGCCATGTCAGAGTCCCATCACGGTCCGGTAGTGCTTGTAGAAGGCGCGAATGGCCGATTCGGTCACCATATGGGGCGTATCCTCGGTATCACGGCCTCCCATCTCGACGACAGCGGCCTCCTGGGGGTAGCGGCTGACCCCGGATTGCGCCGATTCCATCACTTCGGAATCATCGACCGAGACAAAACCCGCAGGCCCCATGAGGTTGGCCTGGCGCAGGCGGCGCATGGTGAGATCCTCGTCGTCGTCCTGATAGCCGAAGAAGGTCCAGTGCAACTCGTACTCCTCCGGCGAGAAGGCGCGGATCTGTCGCATGGCGATGGTATTGGATTGCTGCTGCACGATCAGATTGGGCCAGATCGTCTGCATCACCACGGTGGAAGGCCCCTTCTTCGCCCATTCGGGGAAGGGCTGCAGCATGTTGGGATTCTGAAGGGTAAAGTCGGCCTGCAGGGCGCGCATCTCGCCGGTATGTTCGGTCTGCTTTTCGGCGGCACGCTGGGCGACCTGCACCGCATGCATGCCGGTGGCGTCCATTTCCACCTTGGAAGGGGTGTCGGCACGGAACAGCCCGAAGGTGACAAGGAACACGTGCAGCAGGGTGGCGTGGTAGGGATCCTTGATGTTCTCGAACTTGACCTTCCAGTTGGAACGGATCCGCTGGCGGGAATAGCCGAGCAGCCTGAGGGGGCGACCATCGAACACGCGGTCGAAATAGCCGAGCATCTTGTCGCCAAGATAGGCTTCGAGGCTGGGCATGCGATGATCGAAGGAGGCGAAGATCACGCCGTGGCGCACCGCCACCTTCAGGGTTTGCAGGCCATGATCCTCCAGCCTGAAATCGTCGGGCATGCCGCCCTGCTTTTTCAGTCCCCGGCGGAAGGGAACGCCGATCAGCTTGCCCTGAAGGTTGTAGGTCCACTGATGGTAGGGGCAGATGAACTCCTTGGTGTTGCCATGCTCGGAATAGCAGAGCTTGACCCCGCGATGGGCGCAGCGGTTGGCCAGAACATTGACCTCGCCGTTTTCGTCGCGGACAAAGATCACCGGCTTGTCGCCAATGAAGGTGCGGCGGAAATCGCCGGGCTCGGGAATCTCGCATTCCAGCCCCACGTAACAGTAGCTGGCGCCGCCGAAGATCACGTCCATTTCGCGCTTGTAGATCCCCGGATCGGAATAGACCCAGTAGGGGACACGGCTGATGCCCTCTTCAGGCCATGTGAGATCGGCGGTGGTGTTGGTCTTTGCGGCCGTCGCCATGGATGGCTCCTTGCGTGGAACGGGAACGAAAAACGGGCCCTGCGAACCGGGTCGGAACGCCGCCCCCCGGGCGAGGCACGGATGGCGAGGTGCTCTGCCCAAAAGACAATACATAGATATCAAAAGATTGGATCACCCGCAACAGGCTTGACCGCATGGAGGGTGGGGTTGATTTAAGATTTTTATTACAAAACAAGTAGTTAAAGGGTTTCTTGCCGTCGGTCAAGAAGATGCAGGGCCAGCCCTGCGGCGGCAAGTCCCAGCCCGATCAGGGCGGATTCCCAGAAGGGAACGATCAGGAACAGGCCGGCCAGCGCCATCAGCCAGCGGCTGGGGCGGGAGGTGCAGAGCCTGTCATAGGCCTCGATTCCGGCTGCAAGAAGGATCAGCCCGAAGGCCGCCGTCAGGAAGGTGAGGGCGGTCAGCCACAAGGGGCCCTGCCAGAGAAGTTCGGGGCCGAAGATGAAGGTGAAGGGCACCACGAAGGCCGCCAGGGCCAGCTTGACGGAATGGCCGGCAACCGAGAGCGGATTGGCATCGGCGATGGAGGACGCGGCGTAGGCTGCGACCGCCACGGGAGGGGTCAGCGCACTCATCACGGCGAAATACAGGAGGAACATGTGGCCTGGCAGGGGATCGATCCCAAGATCGCGCATCAGCGGGCCGATCAGAACCGCGGCCAGGATGTAGGCCGAAGGGGTAGGCATGCC
>JBJHAU010000083.1:0-8867 GCA_050480665.1 Alphaproteobacteria bacterium
GTCCTGCGCTTCGCCGTGAAACCCACCAGTTCGATCCTGACCCCGCGCCGCACCGTCACCATCGATGGCGAGAATACCGAGATCGTGACCCGGGGTCGCCATGATCCCTGTGTCGGCATCCGTGGGGTTCCGGTGGGCGAGGCGATGATGGCCTGTGTTCTGGCCGATCACCTGTTGCGTCACCGCGGCCAGTGCGGTTTCGGCGCCTGAACCGTCAGGCCTAGCGCCGGAAAAGCCCGACCAGTTCAAGATGGGCCGTCCACGGGAACTGGTCCACCGGCTGAACCGATTCCAGCCGGTAGCCCCCATCGACGAGAATCCGGGCATCGCGGGCAAAGCTCGGCGGATGGCAGGAAACCCCGACCACGATGGGCAGTGCGCTTTCCGCGATCTGTCGCGCCTGGGCCTCGGCCCCCGCGCGGGGCGGATCGAAAAGGCAGGCCTTGAAGCGGGACAGATCCGCCGCCATCACCGGGCGGCGTTCCAGATTCCGTCTTTCCGCATGCACCCGCTCGCCCATACCCGCCCGCCGGGCCGCAATGTTGATCGCCTCGACTGCGGGAAGGCTGGACTCATAAGCCGCCACCCGGCGCGATGCGGCCAGAGGAAAGGTGAAGGTGCCGATCCCGGCGAAAAGATCGATCGTGTCGACGCCGTCCGCTACCCCATCAAGAACCAGCCGGATCAACTGCGCCTGACCTTCGGCGCTGGGCTGGAGAAAGGCCCCGGGAGGGCAATCCACCAACACGTCGCCGAACCGGGCCTGAACCGGGCGACGCTGGATCACCTGCTCTGCCGCCCCTTCCGAACCCGCGGGACGGGTCGGGCGGGCAGTGGCGGCGCGGGATATTCGCGCGTTCCGCCCGCGGCCGCCGGAACGGCGCTGGCCAGAGGTAGCGGCCCCGGTAGCGCGCCAGGAAAGCCGGGCCACATCCGTCTCTTCGGCAAAGGCGACAAGGCGCCGGCTGAGATCGAGGTCCAGAACCAATGGTGCGGACAGCACGACATCGAGGGCTTCAGGGCCCTCATCCTTCACGGCCCGATCCCCCATCTGATTCACCGCCTGAACTTCGGCCTCGCCCTGCTCGCCTTGCTTCAGCAGACCCGCCGCCAGCCGCCGCAGAGGCTCCAGAAGCGCCGAAATCGAGGGAACAAGGGCCGGGCAGGATGCGAGATCGACAATCTTCTGCCCCTGCCGTTCCCGAAATCCGATCACCACCCGATCCTGAATCTTGCGAAAGAACAGCCGGGCGCGACGCCGTCTGCCGGGCGCGATGGCGATGACCTCCCCTACCGGGGGCGCAAGGCCGCGATGGGCCAGGGCGCGGATCAGCGACATGCGTTTCCAGGACAGGGTGGCCCCCGCATCCAGATGCTGAAGGCTGCACCCACCGCAGGCATGGTAATGCCGGCAGGGAGCATCGATCCGCAGGGGTGAAGGGGCCAGAACCTCGACAAGCCTCGCCCGGCCATCCGTGACCGGACCGATTCGAACCTGCTCGTCCGGCAAGGCACCGGCCACGAAGATCGGTCGTCCATCGTCGCCCCGAACACGGCCCTCTCCCTGCAGGGACAGGGATTCGATCGTCACGATCGATGTCGGAAGATCAACCGATGTTGCCCTATTGAAAGGTTTCTCATTCGTCTCATTCGTCATCGTTGGGATCCTGTGTCGCGATCCCGTGTCGCGATCCCGTGTCATGATCTTCTTGATCTGCATGGATCCCCTCCCCGGAATCCGCATGCGGGGAAGAGGCGCCCTGTTCCCTGATGGCGGCGATCAGGAATTCCCGGTTGCCGTCGGCCCCGGTGACGGGGCTTGGCGTGATTCCCAGAACACGCCAGCCCATGGCGTTTTCCAGCCAGTCATGGATCCGCACGCAGACCTCCCGATGCAGATCGGGATCACGGACGATTCCCCCCTTGCCGACGCGGCCTCGGCCCACTTCGAACTGCGGCTTGATGAGCGCCACCAGCACCGCGCCCGGGCGGGCCAGGGCCATGGCCGCCGGCAGCACCGTTTGAAGGCCGATGAAGCTTGCATCGCACACCACCACATCGGGCGGATCGGGAATCGTTGCCGCGTCCAGCTGTCGGGCATTGTGCCCCTCGAGCACGACCACGCGGGGATCATTGCGAAGTTTCCAGGCTAGCTGTCCACGGCCCACATCGACCGCGTAAACCCTGGTGGCCCCGCGCGCCAGGAGCACATCGGTAAACCCCCCGGTCGAGGCCCCGACATCAAGAGCCACAGCCCCTTCCACGGAAAGCCGGAAATGGCCGAGCGCATGATCCAGCTTCAGCCCGCCCCGGGAAACCCAGGGATGCGGCGCCCCGCGCAGTTCGAGAGGCTGATCCTCGCGAACGGCCATCCCCGGCTTGTCGAGCCTTTGATCGCCGGAAAAGACCGTTCCGGCCATGATCATGGCCTGGGCGCGGGCACGGGTTTCGACAAGCCCGCGCGCCACCAGCGCCTGATCGAGCCGTTGCCGCCGGCCCGCGCCCTTGCGGGGGGAGGCCGTCATCCCCGATGCCGCCGGGCTGTCATGAGCGCCGGGCGACCACGAAGGCGGCAAGATCGATCAGGGGCTGGGCGCGGGCACCGAAACGCGTGACATGGCCGACCGCCTGAGCGGCGAGAGCCTCGGCCTGGCTGCGCGCCTGATCGATTCCGAGGATCGACACGAAGGTGGCCTTGCCCCGGGCCGCATCCTTGCCGGTGGCCTTGCCGGTGATCGCGATGTCGCCTTCCACATCGATCAGATCATCGGCAATCTGATAGGCAAGTCCCAGATCATGGGCATAGGCCTGAAGCGCCCGTTCGCAATCGGGCGTGGCCCGCCCAAGAACGGCCCCCGCTTCGCAGCAGAAGCCGATCAGGGCGCCCGTCTTGAGACGTTCGAGACGGATGATCTCGGAAGGATCGAGCGTCATCGATTCCGCCTCGAGATCGATCACCTGGCCACCCACCATGCCCAGGGGGCCCGCCGCCCGGGCCAGAAGGGTGACAAGCCGGGTGCGGATTTCCGCATCGGGATCGGTCCGGGGATCGGAAAGAATCTCGAAGGCCAGCGGCATCAACGCATCACCCGTCAGAACGGCGATCGCTTCACCGAAACGGACATGGCAGGCCGGCCGGCCCCTTCGCAGGGAATCGTCATCCATGCAGGGAAGATCATCATGGATCAGCGAATAGTTGTGGATCAGTTCCACCGCCGCCCCGACCCGAAGCGAGGAGGATTCCTTCACGCCGAACAGCGACCCGGAGGCAGCCACCAGAAAAGGACGCAAGCGCTTGCCGCCGCTGAGACAGGCATAGCGCATGGACTCGAACAGGACCCGTTCCGGTCCCTCGGCCCGCTCCGATGGAAGGATGGCATCGATCACGGCCTCGACATCGCGCGCGATACGCGAAAGCGCCGCGGTCAGGGGCACCGGGCCGGCATCGGGAACATACACCATCGCTCAAGACTCGGCGTTATCGGCCTGATCGATTCCCGCCGGCTCCACACCCGCACTACCGCCCGGCCCGAGGGTGATCCGTTCAACCTTGCTGCGGGCCTCGGCAAGCCTCGCCTCGCAATGGGCCTTCAGAGCCGCGCCCCGTTCGTAGACGGCAATGGCCTGATCAAGAGGAATCCGTCCCTCTTCCAGCCTGGCGACGATCCCTTCCAGCTCCGCCATCGCTTCCTCGAAATTGAGAGAGGCCGGATCGGGTCCCGGGCCGCTCTCACCCGCAGCCTTGTTGCCCATCTGGGACGCTCCTTTCCACCATGAGACGATCATTCATCGCTGTGCTTCCTGCCCTGAGGCCAGCCGCGCCAGTCTAGGCGGAGAGCAGGCATCCGGCAAGGCCACCCGGCCCGTCATGAAAGAACCGCCCCATGAGGATCCCATCCCTGCCCTGCCCGCCGCTTACCACCATGGACGCTTCCTGGGATGCATCCCGCCGCCCCCCATGGGTTTCGCCCTTGCCCTGTCCGGAACGTCATGAATCCCATTGACAGACAGGCCGCCAGCTCCCAATCATTCGGGCGCCGTTCTGTATCCAGACAGTCCGGATCTGATCCATGCCCCAAGAGCCTTCGTAAGACGCGACAATCAGGACATTTTGTGCGGGGCCCCTGTATCCTCCGCGGAAAATCGTCCCCAATTTCGCCGTGATTGCCTGCAATACCCGACACCACGTCCGAGCCAGGGCCCTTGCCCGGCTGACACCAAGGCCAGGGTATTCGTGACGAACGAGCCTTCCTGAACAATAACCCCTGAACAATAACCAAGGCATGTGATGTCGCTCTCCTGCCTGATGGAGTTCCCGAGCGGATGAGACAGGCTTCTTTTCCCACCCCGAGACATGGTGCCCTTGCCGGTTTCCTGGCCATGGTGCTGATCGCCCCGCTTCTCTCCTCACCGGCCGAGGCCCAAGGCAGGGGACAGGGGGGCGGAGGAACCCCACAGCTGATCGAGACCGATACCGTGCGGCTCGAGACGGTGGCCGAAACCACGGCCGTCATCGGCAGGATCGTGCCCCTGCGCGGCGGTGATGTCTCGGCCCGGATCAGCGGACCGGTGGATGCGGTCTTTGTCGAGGTTGGCGACCGTGTCCGGCGTGGTGACCGCCTTGTCCTGATCGTCGATGATCGGCTGAAATGGGATCGCGAAGAAAAAGCCGCCGAGCTGCGCGAATTCAAGGCGCGGGGAGATACCGCGCGGACACGTCTGGCTCTCGCGAGCCAGGAGCTTCAGCGGATGGTCGACCTTCAGGCTTCTGCTGCGTTTTCCCGCGCCCGCTTCGACGACAAGCAGCTGGAAGTCGCCCGGCTCAGGACCGAGATCGCCGAAAGCGATGCCCGGATCGAACGGGCGGAGGCCGCCCTGGCCCAGACCGAGACCCGGCTGCGCAATACCGTCATCGAGGCACCTTATGACGGGATCATCACGCGGCGGCACACCGAAACCGGAGCCTTCCTGCGCGAGGGCGACCGGGTTGTGAGCATGGTCTCGGCCACCGAATTCGAGGTCGAGGCCAATATCGCCGCAACCCGCCTGCGCGACCTTGCCGAAGGCGATCGTGTCAGCTTCGACCTGGGCGATGGCCACCGCCACGAGGCGCTGATCCGGGCGATCATCCCTGAAGAAGATCAGCGCACCCGAACCTGGACCGTTCGCTTCACCCCACGCTTCACCCATGACGTCCCGATGCTTGCCGCCAACCAGGCGACGACGATCCATGTGCCACTCGGCACCCGGCGTCAGGTCCTCACCATGGCCAAGGATGCCCTGATCACCTCGCGCGGGTCTCCGATGGTGTTTGTCGTCCTTGAGGATCGCGCCCGCGCCCGCAACGTTCAGATCGGCCAGGGTATCGGCGACCGCTTCGAGATTCTGGCCGGACTGGCCGAGGGTGAGGTGGTCGTGACCCTCGGCAACGAGACCCTTCAGGACGGGCGTCGCGTCACCACCGGGAACCCCGCCCTATGAATGCCCTGATCGAAATCGCCCTGCGGCGTCCGATCGCGGTGATGGCCGGGGTGCTGATGGTGATCGCCTTCGGCCTTGTCGCCCTGAACACCATTCCCATCCAGCTGACGCCAGACATAAGACGTCCGGTGATCGATATCCGGACAAGCTGGCCCGGCGCGGCGCCTGTGGAGGTGGAGCGCGAGATCACCAACAGGCTCGAACAGCAGCTCGGGGGGCTGGAAGGCGTCACCGAGATGACGAGCCGCTCGCAGATGGGAAGTTCGAACATCCGCCTCGAATTCGAGCCCGGCTACAATCTCGACAAGGCGATGCTGCTGATCAACAACCGGCTTTCGGGAATCAGCGGGCTGCCGGCGGAAGCGCGAGAACCGAGGCTGAGCTTCCGCGGCGACGAGGATGTTCCCATCGCCATGTTCGCCCTTCGCCGATCCCCGGGAAACACCCGCGATCTCGAAACCTATGGCGACCTGGTCGAGGATGTCATCGCCGACCGGCTTGAACGGGTTCTCGGTGTGGCCGGCACCAACATCCGCGGCGGTTCGCGGGGCGAACTCAGGGTCGTGATCGATCCCGAAAGGCTCGCTTTTCATCGTCTGACGGTGCCCGAGGTGCTGCGCGCCCTGCGCGGGGCGAGTGCCTCGCTCTCGGCAGGCGAGGTCGACGAGGGCAAGCGCCGCTATGTTGTGCGTGTCGAAAGCGAGACCAACACGGTCGAAGCCGTCCGCCAGATCGTCCTCCTGCGCGAGCAGGATTCCGAAACCGGCCGCGTCGGCAGGGTAACGGTGGGTGACATCGCCTTCGTGGAAGCCGGATACAAGCCGCGCCAGACCCATCGCCGCTACATGGGCGAGGATGCGATCACCATCGATACGGTGCGCGAAAGCGGCGCCAATGTGATCCGTACGATGCAGGGCCTGAGGGAAGCCGTGCACGAGCTGAACACCATCGTGCTGCCATCCTACGGGCTGTACATGACCCAGGTGTTCGATGAAACGGTCTACATCAATGCCGCCATCAGCCTGGTCACCCAGAACATCTGGATGGGCGGCTCCCTTGCCGCCCTGATCCTGATCCTGTTCCTGCGATCCTGGCGCCCGACCCTGATCGTCGCGGTGGCGATCCCGGTCTCGGTGATCGGCGCCTTCGTCGCCATGGCCTTGCTGGGACGATCCCTGAACGTGATTTCCCTTGCCGGCATCGCCTTTGCGATCGGCATGGTGGTGGATGCGGCCATTGTCGTTCTGGAAAACATCTATCGCCACCGGGAAAGGGGGAAGTCGCCCTTCGAGGCGGCCCTGATCGGCGCCAAACAGGTCTGGCCCGCCGTGTTCGCCTCGGCCCTGACCACGGTGGTGGTCTTCGCCCCGGTTCTGGTTCTGCAACTCGAAGTGGGCCAGCTTTTCCGTGACATTGCCGTCGCCCTTTCCGTGGCGGTGGTGTTGTCCCTGATCGTCGCCGTGACCGTGGTGCCTGCCCTTGCACGATCACTGCTGACCACGGTTCGTACCGACGGCGCCCTGCCTTTCCGTCTTCCCCTGATCGACCCCCTTGCCAGGGGCGTCTCGCGGGGGATCCTGCTCCTGACCCGCGTGGTCATCCGTTCGAAACTCGCCGCCATCGCCATGGTCGCGATTCTGGTGGGGGGTGCGGGGATCTTCACTTCCGTCGCCCTGCCGCCGCTCGATTTTCTTCCCGACGGAAACCGGAACTTCGTCTGGGGGCAGATCACCCCGCCGCCCGGCTACAACCTTGAAACCATGCGGGTCGTGGCCGAAAACATCGAGACGGCTGTCGCCCCCTACCGTGTCGATCTTCAGCCGCCGGGCCATGTTCCGGCCCCCGGTGACCCTCCGCTGATCGATCATTTCTTCTTCGTTGCCGGGGCAAACTTTGCCGCCATCGGTGCTGCCTCTGTCGACCCCATGCGGGCCTCGGAGCTTGAAGCCATCCTCGAAGCGCCGGTGGCGAGAGAGCCGGGGGTGCAGGCCGCGATTCGCCAAAGCTCGATCTTTTCCCGGGGCATCGGGGGGGCGCGCAACATCCGGCTCGACATTTTCGGGCCTGATCTGGAGCAGAATCTCGCCGTGGCGAGGATGCTCAACGAACGCATCGCCACTGTTCTGCCACGCCGTGAAGGTCATCGGGTGCGCCCAAGACCCGGGCTCGAACTGGGTGTTCCGGAAATCCGCATCGAGCCGGACCTGCTTCGCCTCGCCGATGCGGGACTGACCGCAACAGAATTGGCCCAGACCATCGACGCCTTCAACGATGGCATGCGGATCGCCGAAATCACCGTGCGCGGACGCCGCATCGACCTGACCCTCACGGGGCCTCTCGATCTTGTCGGCACCACACAGGACATCAGCAACCTGCCGATCGTCACCAGCGATGGCCGAATCGTTCCGGCCTCTTCCCTGGCCGATATCTCGATCACCTCAGGGCCAAGCGCGATCTGGCATCTTGAGCGCCAGCGTTACGTTCAGCTCGACATCCGGCCCGCACGGCTGATTCCCCTGGAAACCACGATCGAGAAGCTCGAGCGGGAGATCATTGCCCCGGCCCGCGCCGAAGGGCTGCCCGAAGGGGTCCAGATCCGCCTTTCCGGAGCCGCCGGCGCCCTTCAGGAAACCTGGTCGCATCTGCAGATGGACATGCTGGTGGCGGTGCTGATCGTGTTTCTGGTGCTGGCCGTGATCCTGGAAAGTTTCCTCTATCCGCTGATCATCATGTTGTCGGTGCCGCTGGCCACCGCCGGCGGCGTCCTCGGTCTCTGGATTCTCAATACTCTCGTGCTTCCACAGACCGATCGACAGCCTCTCGACATGCTGACCATGCTTGGTTTCATCATCCTGATCGGCACCGTCGTCAACAACGCCATCCTGCTGGTGACCTATACCCTGAGCAACATTCGCGAACAGGGGCTTGATCCCGAAGCAGCCATCCTTGACGCCACCGGCAGCCGCATCCGACCCATCTTCATGTCGACGCTGACAACGGTTTTCGGGATGCTGCCGCTGATGCTGATGCCCGGCGCCGGTTCGGAACTCTATCGCGGGCTCGGCGCCGTGGTGATCGGGGGGCTTTCGCTTTCCGCCCTTCTGACCCTGCTGATCATTCCACCGCTTCTTTCCCTGCTGAGCTGGAAACTCGCCCGTGAATCCCGCCCCGTCGAAGCGGCGCCCGCCCGGGCAGGGGGCTGGAAACCGGCGGAATGAGCCCTGCGCCGACGACAGTTGCGGCCTAGCGGAGCTGGTCGAGCGGAACCTTCAGGTAACGGATCCCGTTCTCTTCCGGCTCCGGCCAGTGGCCCGCCCGCATGTTGATCTGAACCGAAGGCACGATCAGCTGCGGCATCGTCAGGCCTGAATCACGTGTCCGGCGCA
>JBJHAU010000084.1:0-8851 GCA_050480665.1 Alphaproteobacteria bacterium
CGAGGGGCAAGGTCCGGGAAGATCGAGCAGGGCCGTGGCCACAGCCGCATGGGCATCGGTGATCCGCCTTTCGGCCTCCGCAACCCGGCCTTGATCCTCAGGAGACTGAAGGGCGCGCAGAAGACAGGTGCGGGTTTCCTCGTCATAGGGCCGGGTCAGGGCGGGGCCAAGGGCAAGAATCCGGTGGCCATCGCTCTTCAGAAGCGCCGCATCGACGCCATCCATCGAGGTGCCGCTCATCAGCCCCAGAACCCAGGATGCGGAAGCCGCGCCCCCGCCCCCGGCCTCACCGGAGCGAGGCTGATCGGCCTGAACCGGATCGGCCTGAAATTGTCTGGTCTCTTCGATCATGCTACATCAAGCCGCACCAGCATCCGCGAAACCCGCCGCCGCCTGGAAATCGGCCCGGTCCACGAGGACGCCACCGTCCGGAGGACTGGCCAAAGCATCGGCCAGGGGGAAGACAGATCAGAATGAACACGGGCATGACCAGCGCACAATCAGATTTTCTCCGGATCATGCAGGAGCGTGGCTTCCTGCACCAATGCACCGATCTCGACGCCCTTGATGCGGCCATGCGGAACGGATGCCTGACCGCCTATATCGGTTTCGACTGCACCGCGCCCAGCCTGCATGTCGGCTCCCTGGTGCCGATCATGATCCTCCGCCATCTGCAGCTCTGCGGGCACCGCCCCATCGTCCTGATGGGTGGCGGCACCACCCGCGTCGGCGACCCTTCCGGGAAGGACGAAAGCCGCCAGCTATTGTCCGACGCCCAGATCGCCGAAAACAAGGATGGAATCCGCCGGATCTTCGACCGCTTCCTCGATTTCGGCCCAGGCCCGGCCGCCGCGGTGATGCTGGACAACGCCGAATGGCTCGATCCCCTCAACTACATCGCCTTCCTGCGCGACTACGGGCGGCATTTTTCGGTCAACCGGATGCTGGGGTTCGATTCCGTCCGCCTGCGCCTCGATCGCGAGCAGCCGCTGAGCTTTCTCGAATTCAACTACATGATCCTTCAGGCCTATGATTTTCTGGAACTGTCCCGGCGGTTCGACTGCACGCTTCAGATGGGCGGCTCGGACCAATGGGGCAACATCATCAACGGCGTCGAACTCGGGCGACGTGTCGACGATCGAACCCTGTTCGGCCTGACGACCCCGCTGATCACCACCGCCAGTGGCGAGAAGATGGGCAAGACCGCCCAGGGCGCCGTATGGCTGACCGATGACCGTCTTTCCCCCTATGAATACTGGCAGTTCTGGCGCAACACCCAGGATGCCGATGTCGGCCGTTTCCTGAAACTCTTCACCGAGTTGCCGCTGGACGAGATCGCCCGTCTCGAAGCCCTTGAAGGGGCCGAGCTCAACGAAGCCAAGAAACGCCTTGCCGATGAGGCCACAGCCCTTGCCCATGGCCGTGCGGCGGCGGAAGCGGCCGCCGAAACGGCCCGCCAGACCTTCGAGCAGGGCCTTGCGGGCCCCGATCTTCCCGCCTGCGAGATCGATCCGGCCAGCCTTGAGGCAGGCGTTCCTGTGCTGGAGCTGTTCTGCCGTTCCGGGCTGACCACCAGCAATTCCGAAGCGCGCAGGCTGATCAAGGGCGGAGGGGCGCGCCTGAACGATCAGCGTATCCTTTCCGAGACCCTGATCGTGACATCAGGTGATCTGGGAGCGGATGACAGCATCAAGCTTTCGGCAGGGCGCAAGCGCCACGCCCTGATCCGGCTGCGCCGCGACTGAGGCGGCCCTCAATCGGCTGGAGCCGCGTCAGGGGCCGGCCCCGGGGGCTCGACCGTCGGCGCGGTGTCCGGCGTGTCGAACAGGTTGAACAGATTCCTGAGAAAGCCCGGGGCAAGCGCGGCCAGAGGGTTGATCGAGATATCCGGATCCGCCATCGGCCCCCGCATCCGGTAAGTGGCGGCAAACAGGCCGGAGCCACGTTCCCCGGTCAACAACGGACCGAGAAGGGGGATATGGCCGAACACCGTGTTCAGGGTGTAGGCCGGTACCAGGGTTCCGGAAAGATCCAGTTCGTTCCGCTCAAGATCGACCCAGCCCCGGGCGGTCACCCCGACCGCCGCGCCGAAGGCCCGGCTTTCGCCGATCTCGATTCGATCCCCTGTCATGGTGAAGGGAATCTCTGCCTGGTTGAAGGCGATTCCCTGCCCACGCAAGGCATCGAGGATCCCCGGCAGGGATGCCACCGAAAGCAGGTTGGCAAGAACGGGCTGGCGCAGCATGCGAAAATTGCGAATGTCCACGGTGCCGATCAGCGGCGCATCCGGAACCGCGTCGTGATAACGGCCTGTCAGAAGCAGGGTTCCCCCCTGCATGTCGCGCAGGATCGCGAGGGATTCGAGCGCGGCCCCTGCATCATCGGCGGCAATCCGCAGCCTGCGCCCATCACCTTCTCTTTCGAGGCGAAGGGTCATTTCGCCCTGTTCGCCGACCCGCGCCTGAAGATCGATCGCCTGCCAGTCCCGATGGTCGCGCGCAAGGCTTCCGCTTACCGCGCGGAGCGGAGATCCGTCGCCAACCCGAACCTGCGCCACATCGACGGCGATCGCGAGCGGCCGCAATTCCTCCTGATCCGAGCCCCCCTCGAGGAACGGACGCAGATCCACCGCCTCGCCGCTGATGGCAAGACGCAGGCTGCCATCCTGGTCGCCCGCGCCGCGCACCACGATATCGGTTTCGCCGAAGCTCAGCCTGTCGAAGCGGAAGGCTGAAAGGGTCTTGCCATCCTCGGCAAGGTCCAGGCTGCCCTCGGCCACAAGATCCCCGGCACGGACAGAGAGACTGCCGATCCGCCTCAGGCGCTCCTCGACAAGATCAGCCGTGAAACGGATGAACCCATCGGCACCTGCCGGCTTTTCCCAGTCGATTTCCTCGATCCTTGCCACCGCATCGGTGATCGCGGCCGTGGCGGAGAGAGAGGCCCGCTGATCGGGAAGGACGGTATAGACCAGATCGAGATCCACGGGACCGTCGAGATAGGGCAGCGCATCGAAACCCAGACGGGCGCGCCCCGCCGTATCGACCCTTCCGGTGACCTCGAAGCGGCTGGAAAAGGCCGCTCCGTCGTAGAAGTTCTCCGTCCAGCGCAAGGCGAGGGGCACCTCGGCAAGGCGCAGTGTCCCCTCGACATCCATGCCTTCCTTGTCGATCTGCAGGGTCAGGGCGCCATCTGTCATGTCCTGCCCAAGCGCCGCATCGGAAAGAGAGGCCCCGCGCAGGCTGCTGGCCGCGCGGATGCTGATCGAGTCGAAATCCAGATCGGCAAGCAGCGGGAACGCCACCGCAAGACGGGTCGCCATGACACCCCCGACCGCATCGGCCCCGAACCCGAACCCCTTGAGAAGATCAAGTCTCGGTGAGGCCAGAAGCGCCACCGCCTCATCCACCGGGCCGCGCGCCACCGCCTCGACCGCCAGCATCTCGACCGCGTCGTCGAACCCGTCGATCCGGATCGTGCCCTCGTCCACGGCCAGACCTCCCAGCTCGCCGGAGGTGACCGTGAACAGAAGCGATTCGGCGTCGATCCGCCCCCTGCCCGAAACGCCGCTGAGCGGCGGCAGCGGCCTCAGATAGTGAAGGGTCGCATCCTGGAACGCGAAGCCGCCTTCCAGAGACCGAAGATCGATCCGCTCCAGCATGTCCGGCCCGATCCCCATGTCGAGCCCGATCGCCACCTCGACCGCATCGATACGCCCCTCGGTCAGGTTCTCATCCACCCATTCCCGCCCCCCCGGCGCTACTGTAAGGGGCCAGAACCGCAGAAGATCCGCAACCTCCAGGGTTCCGGTGTTGACCATCGCGTTCGCCACCCTCGTGTCCCCTTCCCTGTCCAGCGTGCCGGAAAGTGCGAGAACGACACCCTCGGAAACCAGTTCGAGCGTTTCGAGAGTCCAGGATTCGAGGCCGGCCGCGGCGGCCAGGCGAAGTCTGCCCCCGTCCACCGCCAGCGGTGCGGCCAGCAGATCGGGAAAATCGATGCGTCCCGGCCCGAGATCCAGGACGAGTTCAATGGGGCCAAAACCGCCTTCGAGACCGAAATGAACGTCCAGCCGCCCGGAGAGGGGCAGTTCCAGCCCGTCGGCCGATTCCGTTCCCGGAACAAGATCGAGGATTCGCCGAATCGGCAGATCCTGAAAACGGGTTTCAAGGCGGATTGATTCCTCATCCCGCAGATAGGCCCCGGCGAGTTCGAGCCGAGCGGCCATGTCGCCGGCCACCATCGTCAGCTGCCCGCTGGCGCCGAGCCCTTCCCTGTCGCGGATCAGAAGAAGATCGGCATCGACAGCCCGCCACCGGGTGGCGCCTTTCCGGTCATCGAACAGGATCTCGGCCCCGGTGATCGACAGGCTCTCGAGCCAGGCAAGCGGCGAGGCCGGATCGGCAGGATCGGCCATGGCCGCGAAAACCCTTTCGGCAAAGGCTCCCCTGATCTCCGGAGCCTCCTTCACCATGGGGCCGGGCGGCGCCGTGACGTCTTCATCCGGGATCCTGCGGTCCGGGGGCTCGCCCAGGCCAAATTGGCCGGCCTCGTCCCGGATCACCGCCATGCTTGCCCCGTGAATCTCGAGCGTACTCGGCGCAAGGCGCCCGGAAAGCAGGGCCCGAAGGGAGAACGAGGCCGCCACTTCCGGAAAATGCGCCTGTTCCGCGCCGCCCTGATCCACCACGCGGACATCCATCCCGACAATCTCCACGGATCGGTCGCGGCTGTCCCAGCGCAATGTCGCCGTGCCAAGGGTCACGGCAAGGCCGGCCTCCTCGAAGCTCAGGCTGCGCTCGATCTGGGGAATCGCAAAGCCAAGCGAAACAGGGCCCATGGCCAGTCGCCCCGCCGCCAGCAGAAGCAGCACGGCCAGACCGGCCACAAGAATGGCCACCGCTTCCAGACCCCACTTCAGAACACGTCTGTTCAAGGATACACCTGTCTTTCACGCCACTGGCCGAACCCTGATGCCCGGCCGGACTTCCCTGTCGCGCATGCGATCATACCCTTGACCGATCCCATCGCTTCGCGCAGTCTCCGGGCGCGCCTTTGACAGCGAAGGACACCCATGCCCCTCTTGCTCATGACCGATCGACTTCCGGAACCCGCCGACGCCGAGCGCGCCGAACAGGGGCTTGCCCGCTGGAACGATCTGGCAGGGGAGCAGGAGGGCACCCTTGCCGCCTCCATGGCGGAAATGGTGGAATCGCCCGATTCCCGCGCCTTGCTGCTGGCCCTTTTCGGCAACAGTCCCTGGCTCACGCATTGCAGCCTCTCACAACCGGAAACATTATGCCAGATCGTCTTGGACAGCCCCGAAAGGGTGCTGGCCGAAGCCCTGGAGGCGGTGCGCCGGAGGGGGGAACGCGAAGCGGTCATGGCGGGCATGCGCAAGGCGCGGATGGCCATGGCGCTCGCGACAGGCATTGCCGACATCGCCGGCCAGTGGGATGTGACAAAGGTCACAGCCGCCCTCAGCGCCTTTGCCGATGCTGCCGTCGCGTCCGCCCTCGACTGCCTGTTCCGCGAGGCGGCGGCCCGGGGCGAGATCACCCTCTCGGACGAGAATGATCCCCTGGCCCGTTCCGGGCTGTTCATCCTCGGGCTTGGCAAGCTGGGCGGTCTGGAGCTGAACTACTCCAGCGATATCGACCTGATGGCGCTCTATGATGCCGAACGCCTGATCTATACCGGACGCCAGTCGCCGCAGCAGTTTTTCGTCCGCTGCATCCGCGACATGGTGGGCATTCTGGAAAGCCGGACCCGCGACGGCTTCGTCTTCCGGACCGATCTTCGTCTGCGGCCGGATCCCGGCTCCACGCCTGTGGCCGTGTCGGTGGAAGCCGCCGAGCTTTACTATGAAAGCACCGGACAGAACTGGGAACGGGCGGCCCTGATCAAGGCCCGGGTGATCGCCGGCGATCCCGATTCCGGCGCCGCCTTCCTGCGGTTGCTGGAACCTTTTCTCTGGCGCAAGAATCTCGATTTCGCGGCCATCGAGGACATCCATTCCATCAAGCGCCAGATACACGCGGCACGGGGGGGCCACACCATCGCCATTCCCGGCCATAATCTGAAGCTTGGCCGTGGAGGAATCAGGGAAATCGAATTCTTTGCCCAGACCCAGCAGCTGATCTGGGGCGGGCGGGTGCCATCGCTGCGCGTCCGATCCACCACCGAGGCCCTGGCCGCACTGGCGGCGGAAGGCCGGATCACGGAAGCGGCCCGCGACGACCTGACCGCCTGCTACAGAACCTTGCGAAGGGCAGAACACCGGCTGCAGATGATCGAGGACAGGCAAACCCACAGCCTGCCTTCGGATCCTCGCGAGCTGGAACGCTTCGCGATCTTCTCCGGCCATCCTGATGCGAAGGCGCTGAGCGCCGAGATCCTCGACACCTTGCGCCAGGTCGAACGGCATTATGCCGACCTGTTCGAGGAATCGCCCAGCCTTTCCGGCCCCGGGAATCTGGTGTTCACCGGCAGCGAGGATGACCCGGACACCCTGGAAACGCTCGCCGCCATGGGGTTCGGCGATGGCCCCGGCCTTTCCGAGAGAATCCGCGGCTGGCACCGTGGACGCATCAGGGCCACCCGAAGCAGCCGCGCCCGCGAACTTCTGACCGAACTGGTTCCGGCCCTGCTCGAAAGCCTGGCCAGAACCGCCAATCCCGATGCCGCCTTTCGCAATCTCGATGCCTTTCTCGCCCGCCTGCCTGCCGGGGTGCAGCTCTTTTCCCTGTTCATCGCCAACCCCGGGCTTCTTGATCTGGTGGCCGAGATCATGGGTTCGGCACCGCGTCTCGCCGCCCATCTTGCCGCGCATCCCTCCCTGCTCGATGCGGTCCTTGCCGGCGATTTCTATGGCGAGATCGATGATCGCGAAACCCTGACCCGCCAGCTCGAACATCAGCTTGCCCAGGCAAGGGATTTCGAGGATGTGCTCGACCGTTCCCGTCGCTTCACCGGCGACCACCGCTTCCAGATCGGCATGCAGATCCTGAAATCGCAGCTGAGCACGGAAGCCGCCGGCCAGGCCATGACCGAACTGGCCGAAGTGGTGCTCGATGCCCTGTTTCGAAGGGTGGGCGCCGCCTTGCAGGAGCGCCACGGCAAGGTGCCCGGACGCGGCATGGCGATTGTCGCCCTGGGCAAGCTCGGCGGTGGCGAGTTGTCCGATGGCTCGGATCTCGACCTTCTGTTCATTTACGAGAATGGTGGAGAAAGTTCGGATGGCGCGAAGCCACTTGCCGCCAGCCAGTACTTTGCCCGTCTTTCCCAGCAGCTCATCACCGCCCTGTCCGCGCCAACCGCCGAAGGGATCCTGTATGAGGTGGACATGCGGCTTCGCCCCTCGGGCAATGCCGGGCCCATCGCCACATCGCTCGAAGCCTTTACCCTGTACCAGAAGGATCAGGCGTGGACCTGGGAACAGATGGCCCTTACCCGCGCAAGGGTAATTGCCGGCGATCCCGGGCTTGGGGAAACCATCACCGACGAGATCAAGGCGATCCTGACCCGGCGGCGTGATGATTCCCTGCTTCGCAACGATGTTCTGAACATGCGGGCGCGGCTGGCCCGCGGC
The DNA here is from genome assembly GCA_050480665.1 of Alphaproteobacteria bacterium. Classification (GTDB taxonomy): domain Bacteria; phylum Pseudomonadota; class Alphaproteobacteria; order SMXQ01; family SMXQ01; genus JBJHAU01. The sequence continues at coordinate 7,592 of JBJHAU010000084.1, forward strand.
CATCCGCCCTCATCCTCATGGGATGTGAAATATCGGAACGGCGGACTGATCGATGTCGAGTTCATCGCCCAGTATCTTCAACTGCGCCACGCCCACGACACCCCCTCCATCCTGTGTGGCGCCACCATAGGCGCCCTTGAGGGGCTGGCCGAAGCCGGGCTGCTCGACAGGCCCAAGGCAGACATTCTGATCGAGGCCGCGCGCTTCTGGCGGTCGATCCAGGCGATCCTGCGCTTCGCCGTGGAAGGCGCCTTCGAGGCAGACGCCTCTTCCGCCGGATTGAAGGCGATTCTTGTCCGGACGATCGGTGCGGACAGTTTCGAGGAGCTGGAACGGCGTCGGGACAGCCTTTCCCGCGAGGTTCGTGCTATCTTTGTCGAAATCCTCGGCGATCCCGAGCAGGCCACCGGCGGGTGAGACTGCATGACGGGATTCCATCCCGGAAGGCGTTGCCCTCGCGGCGGGCCTTCCCTGTTCCCCTGCGGCCCTCTTGAGGCATCCGCAGAACCCCTCAACCCACACCGGAAACGCATCCGGACCGAAGGAGCCTGTGCATGACGATCGAAGCCGGAACGAAAGCCCCCGATTTCACGCTGGAAACCGATCACGGAGGCAAGGTCAGCCTTGCGAGCCTGAAAGGCAAGAAGGTGGTGCTCTACTTCTATCCCAAGGATGACACCCCGGGCTGCACCCGTGAGTCCTGCGATTTCCGCGACCTTCATCCCGATTTCTCCGGCATCAATGCCGAGATCATCGGGATTTCCAAGGACAGCGTGAGCAGCCACGACAAGTTCAAGAGCAAATACGACCTGAACTTCACCCTTGCCGCCGATCCGGAACGCAAGGCCATCGAGGCTTATGGCGTCTGGAAGGAGAAATCGATGTACGGCAAGACGACCATGGGGGTGGAACGGTCCACCTTTCTGATCGACGAACAGGGTGTCGTCCGCCAGGCCTGGCGGAAGGTGAAGGTCGACGGACATGCCAGCGAGGTCCTCGAGGCGGCCAGGGCGCTGTAGAACCGGCGCCCTGCCCGCTCCGGCCGCTCAGACGATGGGCTCTTCCACCGCAGGAGCGGCGGCGAAGGCCTGCACCTCGCAAAGCATCGGCGGCCGTGCCAGGGCGGAGACATAAATCTTCGTCGAGGCCGGCCGCGCGGTGCCGAGATTGCGGAGCCGTGCCTCATCATAAGGTTTCGTATCGGATCCCGCGACGAGATACGAGGTGTAGTGCAGGATATGCTCCGGCCCCATGCCTGCC
>JBJHAU010000085.1:0-8752 GCA_050480665.1 Alphaproteobacteria bacterium
GGCCAGGGCCAGGCCGGGCAAGAGGCTCAGGGTCAACACCGGGGTCAACACCGGGGCCAACAGAAGAATCCATGGCCATCGCCTGTGCATGGGCTTTGTTCGGGCTCCACAAACATCGTGCCGGGTCTGATCACTGCCCGGCCCTGCCGCATCCCGGCACCATGGCCGGAGCGAAAGCTTCGAGGGAACCATCAAACCGGAGTCACGAGCACATTTTATTGGAATCATTCCAATTCGTGGTAGCAGCTTTTGCCGGTCTGGGGAAGCGGGATCAGCGGGGCTCTGGCAGGATGGCGCCATCGCCTGAAGGCGACGATGCTGGTATCCTTCCTGCCATGACCCATCCCTCTTCATGCCGTTCCGCGGGCTGGCAGATCTGGATCGATCGCGGCGGCACCTTCACCGATCTCGTCGCCCGCGATCCGGATGGCCGGTTGCGGATGCTCAAGCTGCTTTCCGAAAACCCCGCCCAGTATGAGGATGCGGCGGTGGAAGGCGTACGCCGCCTGCTTGGCCTTTCCCCGGGCGAACCCGTTCCGGCAAGTCTGAAGGTGGTGAAGATGGGCACTACGGTTGCGACCAATGCCCTTCTCGAACGCCGGGGCGAGCCGGTGCTTCTGGTCACCAATGAAGGGCTTGGTGACGCGCTGGTCATCGCCGCGCAGAATCGTCCCGATCTGTTCGCGCTGGACATCCGTCGCCCATCCCCCCTTCATGCCGAAGTGCTGGAAGTCGCCGCGCGGATGGGGGCCGATGGTGTGGAAGTCCGCCCCCTCGACACGGATCGCATCCGTCGGGATCTTGCCGCCGCCCATGCCCGGGGGTTGAGGGCCTGTGCCCTGGTGCTGATCCACAGTTGGGCCAATCCGGCGCAGGAAAACACTCTGGCAAAGCTGGCCCGTGAGGTCGGGTTCGTGCAGGTTTCCGTCTCGCATCGGATCAGCCCCCTGATGCGGATGATCGGGCGCGGCGATACCACGGTGGCCGATGCCTATCTTTCGCCGGTGGTGCGCCGCTATGCCGACACGCTCGCCCGGGAGCTGGCCCCCGCGCGGCTGATGTTCATGCAGTCCCATGGCGGGTTGACCGATGCCGCCCGTTTCCGGGGCCGCGATGCGGTCCTGTCCGGCCCGGCGGGGGGAATCGTCGGCGCCGCCCGCACCGCCGAGGCGGCGGGGTTTTCCCGGCTGGTCACCTTCGACATGGGCGGCACCTCCACCGATGTTGCCCATGTCGACGGGGCTTACGAACGAAGCCTCGAGACGGACATCGCCGGGGTACGGATTCGGGCGCCGATGATGCGCATCCACACGGTGGCCGCAGGGGGCGGTTCGATCCTTCATCTTCAGGATGGACGGTTCCAGGTCGGGCCGGATTCCGCCGGCGCCGATCCCGGTCCGGCCTGCTACCGCAAGGGCGGCCCGCTGACGGTCACCGACGCCAATCTGCTTCTTGGGCGAATCAGGGAAGAGGCCTTTCCCGCCATCTTCGGGCCAAAGGCCGATCAGCCGCTGGATCGGGAAGGCGTGGTCGAAGGCTTTGCCGGGCTTGCCGCCCGTGTCCGGGAAGAGGCGGGCCGCGCCATGAGCCCCGAAGCCGTGGCCGATGGATTCCTGACCGTTGCGGTGGACAACATGGCCAGGGCGATCCGGGGAATCTCCACCCAGCGGGGAATCGACATTGCCGGGCACACGCTGGTCGCCTTTGGTGGCGCCGGGGGGCAACATGCCTGCCGGCTGGCCGATTCCCTCGGCATGCGGCGAATCTTTCTTCATCCCCTCGCCGGGGTCTTGTCGGCCCTTGGCATGGGCCTTGCCGATCTGCGTGAACTGCGAAGCGCCGCCGTGGAAATGCCGCTGGACGGGATCGACGATGCCCAGCTTCTGCATCGTGTCGCGGCCCTGGGCGGCGCGGCCTCGGCGGCGCTCGAAACCCAGGGCGTCCAGAACGACCGGATCACCCTTCGCGCCCATGCCTTCCTGCGCTACCGCGGCACCGATACCGCCCTGATGGTGCCGTTCGGCACGTCCCGGACCATGGCCGAGGCCTTTGCCGAGGCGCATCGCGAGCGCTTCGGCTTCGTCACGCCCGAAGTGCCGTTGCTTTGCGAATCGGTGCAGATGGAAGCGATCGGCGCGACCGGGGTCGATCCCGTGTCGCTGTCGTCCGGCGACGACGGGCCCGGTCCGATCCTGCCCGCCGGGCTGGATCAGGCCGAGATGTGGATCGGGGGAAGCTGGCATACGGTGCCCCTTGTCTCGCGCGCGGCGCTTCGCCCCGGCGAGAGCCTCGAAGGTCCGGCCATCCTGTTCGAGGATGGGGCGACGACGGTGATCGATCCGGGCTGGCGGGCGCAGTTCTGTTCGGGGAATGAGGATGTCCAGGGCAAAGCCGTGCCGGGTCTCGGACTTCTTCTTTCCCGCACGGCGCCGCCGCCATCGCCAAGGGCGGCAGCACGAGGACCGGATCCGGTGATGCTGGAGTTGTTCGGCAACAGGATGATGGCGATCGCCGAGGAAATGGGCGCCGCCCTTGTGAACACCGCCCATTCGGTGAACATCAAGGAGCGTCTCGATTTTTCCTGTGCGGTGTTCGATGGCGCGGGCCAGCTGGTGGCCAATGCTCCTCATGTGCCGGTGCATCTGGGCTCGATGGGAGATGCGGTGGCGGCGGTGATGCACGAGGCGGCCCGATCCGCGTCTTCCCATGACGCCGGGGATGCGACGGGGCCACGCCATGGCTTCGCCGATGGCGATGTCTTCATCCACAACGATCCCTACAGCGGTGGCACCCATCTTCCGGACGTGACGCTGGTGCGGCCCGTTTTTGCCGGGGCCGATCGCCCGACCTTCTTCGTTGCGGCCCGGGGGCACCATGCCGATATCGGCGGAACCCATCCCGGATCCGTGCCCCCGCTTTCCACCAGCATCGAAGAGGAAGGCATTCGATTCCGGGCCGCTCCTCTGGTGGTCGAAGGCCGCTTCCGGGAAGACTGGCTGCGCGCCCGTCTGGCCGAAGGGCCCTGGCCGGCACGGCTGGCGGACCAGAATGTCGCCGATCTGAAGGCCCAGGCGGCGGCCTGTGCCCGTGGCGCCGCAGCGCTTGAAGCCCTCGCCCGGCAGCATGGCCCTGCCGAGGTGGTTGCGGCCATGGGCCATCTTCAGGACAACGCCGAAGCGGCGGTGCGGCGGGTGATCGGCCGCCTGAAGGATGGGGCGTTCCGGGTTGCGATGGATGACGGGGAAGAGGTGGCCGTTGCCGTGACCATCGATCGGCGGCGGCGGCTGGCGCGGGTGGATTTCCGGGGGACTTCAGGGCCAAGCCCGACCAATCTGAATGCGCCCCGTTCGGTATGCCGGGCCGCCGTGCTGTATGTGTTCCGCACCCTTGTTGCCGCGCCGATTCCGATGAATGCGGGCTGTCTGCGGCCGATCGAGCTGATCGTGCCCGAGGATTCGCTATTGTCTCCGAAGGCCCCGGCCGCCGTGGTCGGGGGCAATGTCGAGACCGCGCAGATTCTCGTCGATGCCCTGCTTGCCGCGCTGGGCTGCGAGGCGGCCAGCCAGGGCACCATGAACAACCTGACCTTCGGCGATGCCGGTCTTCAGTATTACGAGACAATCGGCGGTGGCAGTGGCGCCGGGCCCGGTTTTCACGGGGCCTCGGCGGTTCACAGTCACATGACCAATGCCCGCCTGACCGATCCGGAGGTTCTGGAATGGCGTTTCCCCGTGCGCCTTGAACGGCTGGCTATCCGGACCGGTTCCGGTGGCGCGGGCCGCTGGTGTGGCGGCGACGGGATGATCCGCGAGATCCGCTTTCTTGCTCCGATGCGGGCGGCGATCCTGTCCGGGCGCAGGCGTCTGGCCCCGTTCGGCCTCGCCGGGGGAGAGCCGGGCCAGCCTGGCCTGAACACCGTGATCCGCGCCGACGGGCGGGTCGAGACCCTCGGTCCCAGGGCGGAGACGGAGATGGCGCCCGGCGACCGGCTACGCATCGAAACTCCCGGGGGCGGCGGTTACGGCGCCGTGCCAATCAAGGAGAAGGGCGATTCCTGAACGCGTGAACATGGCGGTGGAAGGCGGTCGTGCCGTCCTTCAGCGGGGGGTCTCTTCGGTGTTCTCCCGAGGGGGCTGCCCCGCAGGCGAATCCCCTGAATCACCGGAATCCCGTGACTCATCATGGGTGTCGGACGCGGGGGTATCGGACGCATGGGTGTCGGAAGAGGGCAGGCGCTTGCCCTCGATCGTGCCCGCCTCGCGCTCGCGCGCCTTCCGGGCGGCCTCGCGTTCGGCTCGGGAAAGGCCGTGGCGGCCTCGGTTCCGGGCGGCCTCGCGCGCCCGAATCTCGGCGTTGCGCGCCTTGCGTACCTGGTTCAGATTGATCACCTCGCCCATCCAAGATCCCCTTCAAGATCCCATCGAAGGCCCCATGGGGGGCTTCTGTGGGCGATGCCCCGCCAGGGCCGGGAGGGCGGCCTGTCGAGCGGCAATGAACGCCGCGCGCGCATCACGAAGCCGCCATATTTGCCAACGACACTCCCCCATATTTAAGGCAGATTTCCAGACGCCACACAAGACATCCACAGGATGGTTCGCCCGGGCTTTCGCCTGTTGCCACCGGGCGCGATCCCCGGGGGCGGCGGGGCTGCGAGGCTGTGGTGAGGGCATGACAAGGATCATGAGTATGACCGATGATCATGAGCATGACATGTGCATCAGATGAGCATCAGATGGGCCGCAGTATCAGGGGAAGGGTTGTAAGGAAACAGGGGGACGCGTCGTGGTGATCCGTTTTGTCTATGGGATTCTGGCCTTTTTCGTGCTGATCATGGGCGCCGTACTTGTGGTGCCGGGATTGATCGACTGGAACGTGCATCGCGGCACCATTGCCGAGGAAGTCGAGAAGGCCACGGGGCGTCAGCTTGAAATCCGTGGCGATGTCGGGCTTGCGATCCTTCCCGCGCCCCGGCTTTCGGTGGCCGATGTTCGCCTTGCCAATCTGGAAGGATCCTCCAGCCCCGACATGGCGCGGCTGGAAGCACTCGATCTGCGGCTCGCCTTCTGGCCCCTGTTCAGCGGGCGTGTGGTGGTGCATTCCGTGGTTCTGCGGGGCGCCGACATCCTTCTGGAGCGTCTTCCCGATGGCCGCGAGAACTGGCATTTTGCCACCGCTCCCGTGCCGCCCGGCGAGGCTCCGCCGGGTGTTCCGGTTCCCCCCGACGCTTCCGGGCCGGGGGCTGCCCCCGTCGATCCCGGGCGGGTGCGTCTCGAGCAGCTGATCATCGAGAATGGCCGGCTGGTCTGGCGCGACGGCGTCGCGGGCAGCGAACAGCGGATCGAGGCGCTGGAGGCGCGAATCGCCGCCGACAGTCTTGCCGGTCCATTCTCTGCAAGCGGCGGATTGGTCGTGTCCGGGCTTCCGCTTCGGGTCGATCTTCGCACCGGAAGGCTTGGGGCTGATCGCCCCGCTTCCGTGTCGGCAGAGGTTCGTCAGCCCGATTCCAGGGCAAGGATGCGCCTTTCCGGCACCCTCACCCTTGGCCCCGTTCCCGCTTTTACCGGGCAGTTCGACTCGTCCGGGCCGGATCTTGAAAAGACGCTTGCGCTCGTGGGGCGCATGGGGGACGGAATCGGGACGACTTCAACCGGTCCTCTTGCCGGCCCTTTCGAGCTGCGGGCGCGAATCGAGGCCGGGCCCGAGGCCGTCACCGTTCATGATCTCGATCTTCTGCTGGCCGAGAATCGTCTCACGGGGGCCGCGACCCTCAGCCTTGGCGAGAGCCCCGATCTTTCCCTCGCGTTGCGGGCGAACCGGCTCGACCTTGATGCGATGCTCGCCCGCCTGAATGCGTCTGTCGCCGCGCCGCCATCGCCCGGCCTTCCCGCCGGGCAGCCCGCACCGCCCGCTGCTCCATCCGCTGCTCCGCCCGCTACTGTCTCTTTCAGCCTTCCGGACGGCATCAGTGCCGATGTCGATCTTGCCATCGCCACGCTGGGGCTTCATGGCGGTGTCGTCAACGATCTTTCGCTTCAGGCATCCCTGCGCAACGGGATCGTGACCCTCGACCGGTTCGGGGCCTTCCTTCCGGGGGGCAACGATATCGTCGTCGAGGGCCGCCTTCAGGCCGTTTCGGGAAAGCCCAGGATCGACGGGCGCATGGCGTTGCGCGCCGATGATTTCCGCGCCCTGCTGCACTGGGCCGGGGTGGATGAATCGCGGATCGCCCCGGACAGGCTGCGCCGGCTTGTCGCCTCGGCCCGGATTGCCGGCGACGGCGAGAACTTCGACATTTCCGATATCGAGATCGCCTTCGATTCCTCGAAGATCGACGGCGCGGTCGCCGTGGCCCTGCGCGAACGTCCGGGGCTCGGCATCCGTCTCGATCTCGACCGGATTGCCCTTGATGCCTATCTCCCTTCCCCCGCTGCGCCGGCAGGCGCGGCCCAGCCTCTGCGGTCTGCTGCACCCGGGGCCAGGCCGGCCGTGCCGGTGACGCCGCAGGGGACGGCCCTTCCCTTCGATGCGAATCTCGACATCCGGATCGGTGAGGCCGTCTGGCAGGGACAGCCGATCCGGGGCATTGCCTTTCAGGGCGGGCTGGTGGGCGATCAGCTGACCATCGGGCGGCTTTCCGCCGACGATCTGGTGGGCGCAAGGGTGGCCGTCGAGGGTTCGGTGGCGGCGCTCTTCGCCCTGCCGGAGCCGGATATCCGGGTGAAGCTGTCCTCACAGGCTCCCTTGCGGCTTGCCGCCCTGGCCGGCTTCACCCCGGATCCCGCCCTTGCGGCCAGGCTTGCCGCGCTGGCCCCCCTGCGCCTTGATGGCGCCATCAGCGCGAGGGCCGCAGCCGACGGTGCCGAGGGTGCGCTCGATCTGGATCTGAGCGCGGGCGACATGCGCCTGACCCTGACGGGTCTGGTCGGCGGCCTTCCGGCCTCGCCCCGGGCGCAGATGGATCTGGATCTCAACCATCCCGATTTCGAGCGACTTCTGCGCCTCTTTGCGCCGGAGTATCGGCCGCTTTCTCCCGCAGGGGGGCCGCTGCATCTGGCCGCCCGGCTGGAAGGAGGCGGAACGGATTATCGCCTGCCGAGGCTTGCCCTGAGACTGGGCGAGGCAAGGCTTGAGGGCGATGCCGCCCTTGCCCTGTCCGGGATACGGCCCCGGCTCACCACGCGGCTTGAAGGCGACCGCCTGGTGCTCGACAGGCTTCTGCCGGGCCCCGCCGCCACACCAGCGGGACAGCCGCCCGCCGCCCGCCCCGCGCCATCGGGGGCCCCATCCCGGGGCACCGCGCCCTGGAGCGATGATCCGATCGACCTTCAGGCGCTGAGGCTGATCGATGGACGCCTTGCGTTCAAGGCCTCGTCGATCGCCTACCGCCAGTGGACGGTCAGCGATCCGACGGTGGATCTGGCGCTGGAGAACGGCACCCTGACCCTGGAACGTCTCGATGGCCGCATGGTCGGCGGGCAGTTTGCCATGACCGGGCATCTTGCCGCACCGCAGAGCCCTGGCGATGCCGTCAGGACCGGGGTCGAGATGCGGGCGCGGGCGGTGGATCTCACCCAGGCCATGTTCAATGCCGCGGCCCTGGATGTGGCCAGCGGAACGGTGGATTTTTCCCTCGATCTGGCCGGGCGCGGGGCCACTAGCCGGGCGCTGGTGTCCTCGCTCGATGGCGGCGGCCTGCTCGAGGCCCGGGATGGCGCGGTTCGCGGCTTCGATCTTGCCCGGGTGAATGCCCAGCTTGCCAATCTCACTTCCCCGGTGGCGTTTCTGGGCCTTGCCCAGGCGGCGATGTCGGGCGGCACCACCCGGTTTTCCGATCTCAAGGGGCGATTCACGGTCAAGGACGGGGTCGTGCGAAGCGACGATCTGGTGCTGACGGCCGATGGCGGCAGCGGGACCGGGCGTCTGGTCATCGATCTTCCGGCCTGGGAAATTGATGCTTCCGCCCGCTTCACCCTCGCCTCGGAAGCGAAGGCACCGCCTTTCTCGCTCAGCCTCACAGGACCGCTGGATGCGCCGCGTCGGGTGATCGATGCCCAGGCGATTCAGGCCTGGCTTGCGACCCGCGCCGCAGGCAGCCTGATCGATACCTTCCTGCGCCCGCGACCGGCCCCGGAAGAGGCGCCTGCGACCGAGGCCCCGGCCCCCGAACCCGCGCCACCCGCCCGCCCCGAACCCGACCCGCTGATGCGGGGCATCTTCGATCTGCTGCGTCAACGCTGACAGGGCAGCCACCCCGTCGCCGCTGGCCGACCTGCCCTTCAGGGTCCGGTGTGCCCTTCAGGGTTCGGCGTGCCGCTTCGGGTTCAGCGTTCCCGGGCCTTGTCGCGGGCTTCGCGCAGCCTGTTCAGGACATGCAGCCTGAGGGCGGCGGAAAGCCCGAGGGCGGGCCTGGAACCGGCAAGGGTGCGGCAGCGCTCGGCATCGATGGCGGTCACCAGGGCGGAAAGGCTCATCCCGTCTTCCTCGGCGGCGCGGCGAAGCTCCTCCCAGAAGGGATCTTCCAGGGAGACCGAGGTGGCATGACCGCCGATACGCAGGGAACGGCGTTTCAGCATGGGCGTTCCGATCCGTTTCTCAACCGTTGAGGCGTTCTGCGAGAAAGGCTCCGGCTGCGGCGATGGCCTCGTCCAGCGCCTCAGGCTCCGTGCGTCCAGAGCTCTTGCGAGGCTTGAAGCCGTGATCGCCATCTTCCAGAACATGCAGCCGGATCGATGGGGACAGCGGGTAGCCCGCG
>JBJHAU010000086.1:0-8699 GCA_050480665.1 Alphaproteobacteria bacterium
CCTGAAGGCCATCTTCCACGGCCACGACCTCATGACCCTGATGATTGAGGGCACGCAGGACGAATTCGCGCACCGCGCGCTCATCTTCTGCCACAAGGATGCGGGCCACCGGCTCAACGCCCGTCGGCAATGAAATCGATCTTCAACGCAGCCGCTTCCGGCGCCGGATTCTCGATCTGGGTGACAAAGGGGGAAATCTCGCCCGGCAACAGGCGGCGCTGGGCAGCGGTAAAGACCCAGCGGGCCAGCTCACGGGATTCCGCGTCGCGCAGCACCGCTTCCATCCGCGGGACGGTGCGAACATCGCCGGAAACGTTGGTCACCTCGCCGCGCACCACCAGAACGACCCGGCTGCCCGCCTCGTTGCGCTCGTGGCCGGCAATGGCAATCCTGAGCCCGTCGCCAGGCATGGACGGGCCCATCCCGATCGCGGCATAGAGCTGCCCTGCCGGAGGCCAGGCCCGCACCACCGCATCACGGGCCATCGCCAGCGCGGCAAAAAGGATCAGGACAACCCCGATCAGGACAACCCAGCCCAGCCGTGAGGAACGGTTTGCGGGCGGGGGCGGCAGGGGTCTTGCGCCCGGACGGCGCAGGGGGGATCGTCGTTCAGGATCAAGCCCGGTCATGGGGTCGCTCCCGGCCGCGACGCCCCCTTCGCCCCCCGCATCCGGTGGAACGGCATCAAGCCGGCGGGGCAGATCATCCGGCGCGGCGGCGCGCCAGACATGCCCGCAGTTGGAACAGCGCACCTTGCGGCTTCCTTCGCCGAAGGCGGCAGGATCGGCCCTGTAGCGGCTGGAACAGGAGGGACAGGTCAGGATCATCGACAAGGTCGGTCCCACGTCAGTTGCATGGTGTTTATAGGCCCTAGCCCGGACCAAGGCAAGCAACCCCCCCGAAGCCTTCCCCTGCGGAAATACCGTGGGCCCTGCCCTTTTACCGGGCTTCGGTCCCGAACCGAAACCCGTGTATACTGCGCCATCAACTGTGCCATCCATCAGCGGAACCTGGCAGGCCATGATACGGTTCGAGAATGTCGGCATGCGCTACGGGCTGGGGCCGGAGGTCCTGCACGACATCAGCTTCGATCTTGAAAGCGGGTCGTTCCATTTTCTCTGCGGCCCTTCCGGCGCGGGAAAGTCCTCGCTGCTGAAGCTGATCTATCTTGCGCTGCGCCCCTCGCGCGGGCTGATCACCCTGTTCGGCCACGATATCACCACCTGCCCCCGCGAATCCCTGCCCGGGCTGCGCCGGATGATCGGCATCGTGTTCCAGGATTTCCGCCTGCTCGACCATCTGACGGTCCTCGACAATGTGGCCCTGCCCCTCAGGGTGGCGGGCGCCCATGATGATCGCACCCGGGATCACGCCATCGAGCTTCTCGACTGGGTCGGGCTGGCCGAAAGCCGGAATTCCTACCCGGCCACGCTGTCGGGCGGGGAAAAGCAGCGCGCGGCCATTGCCCGTGCGGTGATCACCCGGCCTGAGCTTCTGATCGCCGACGAACCCACGGGCAATGTGGATGATGCCATTGCGCTGAGGCTGATGCGCCTGTTCGACGAACTGAACAGGCTTGGCACCACGGTGGTGATCGCAACCCACAACCGGGCGCTGATCCGGGGCCTGGGTCATCCTGTCATGCTGCTGGAGGATGGCCAGCTTTCCGGCCCCATGAGTGCCGAAACCTTTACCGGAAGCCTCAGATGATGGCGTTTCTGCGTGACGATCTGGCGCTGGCCCGCGATCCTGCCCATCGCTTCCTGCCGATCCTGCTTGCCATCATGGTCTATCTGGCGATCCTGGCCCTGGCCGGGATGATCGTTCTCGGCGCGGCGGTGACCCGATGGGATCAGGGGCTGACAGGCACCGCCACCGTCGAACTGCCCCCCCTTGCCGCCGGCGAGGCGGAAGAGGCAGCGCAGGCTGGCGAGCCGGATGAGGCCCTGGCCCGGGCCGTGGACACCCTTTCCGCCATGCCGGGGATTCTTGCGGTCCGGCCGCTTCCCAGGGAGGAAACCGCCGCGCTGATCCGGCCCTGGCTGGGCGATGAGGCGATCAACCCCGCCCTGCCCCTGCCCCGGCTGATCGATGTCACCATCCGAACCGATGCACCGCCCGACATGGAAGGTCTGGCCAGCCTGCTTGCCGATGCCGTGCCCGGGGCCGTCCTCCACGATCACAGGGCGGCCCTCGACAGGCTGCTGCGGCTGGCCCGAACCGTGGAATTCGTCGCCTTGCTGATCGTGCTGCTCGTGGCGGGGGCGGCCATCGCCACCGTGATCTTCATCACCCGCACCGGACTTGCCATCCATTACAACGCGATCGAATTGCTGCATATGATCGGCGCGTCGGACAGCTATGTGGCCCGGCAGTTCCAGGGACAGGCCCTCGTGCTTGGCCTGAAGGGCGGGGTGATCGGGCTGGGGATCGGCCTTGCCACCCTTGCCGTTCTCGGCCATTTCGCGCGACATCTGCAAGGGGGGCTTCTGCCCGATCTGCAGCTCGATCCCGTCCACGCGGCGATGATCGTCGCCGTGCCCCTGGCCCTGACCCTGATCGCCATGATCACCGCCCGGCTGACCGTTCTCGCCGCGCTGAGACGCATGCCCTGACATGGCGGGCGCCGCACACCGTTCCCCCCGGAAGCGTTCCCGCATCGGCCGGGTTCTCGGCCTTCCGATTCTGGCGTTTGTCGCCTGGTCGGCGGGGCTTGTCCATTTCGCCGAAACTCTGCCCCGGTCGGTGGCGTCCCCCGAGACCCGGACCGATGCCGTCGTGGTGCTGACAGGAGGCTCCGAGCGCATCGCCGAGGGGATCGAGATCCTGGCGACCGGCCGGGCCGGGCATCTGTTTATCTCCGGGGTGTATCGAGGGGTCGATGTCGACCAGCTTCTACGGCTCCTGCGTCAGGACAACCGCAACCTCGAATGCTGCATGAGCCTTGGCCATGACGCCGACAACACCCGCGGCAACGCGCTGGAAACCGCCCGCTGGATGGCCCGGGAGGAGCATCGCTCGCTGCGCCTTGTGACCGCCACCTATCACATGCCCCGGTCGCTGGTGGAATTCCGGCGCAGCCTGCCCGAAGCGCAGATCGTTCCCCATCCGGTCTTTCCCGAAGGCTTCAGGACCGAGTCCTGGTGGCGCTGGCCGGGAACCTTCCGGCTTCTGGTTCTGGAATACAACAAGTACCTTCTGGCTTTGATCCGCCCATGGTAGCCGGAAGCACACCCCCCCGGGTCGGCACCATCCTGCGCGCCCTGATCTTCAATCTCGCCTTCTATGGCTGGACCGCCCTTCTGGCGATCGCCTTCCTTCCCCTGCTTCTTGCCTCACCACGAACGATGCGCCGCGCCGGGCGCTTCTGGGCGGAGAGCATCCTGCGGCTCGCGCGCTGGAGTCTCGGCCTCGATGTGGAGATCCGGGGGCTGGACACCCTTCCCCAGGGCCCCGTGATCTTCGCCGCCAAGCATCAGAGCGCCTGGGACACGATCGTCTTTCCCGCCCGATTCGATGTGCCCGCACTGATCGCCAAGAAGGAATTGCGCCTGATTCCCTTCTATGGCTGGTATGCCTGGCGGGCCGGCATGATCTGGGTCGACCGCAGCGGCAGGGCCACCGCCCTGCGCGGCATGATCCGACAGGCTCTCGACCGGCTGAAGCAGGGACGCGATATCGTCATCTTCCCCCAGGGAACCCGCACCGCTCCGGGCGCCGCCCACGTCTACCATCCGGGGGTGGCCGCGCTCTATGCCGGCACCGCCGCCCCGCTGGTGCCGGTGGCCCTCAACTCCGGGCTGTTCTGGGGCCGGAGAGCCTTCCTCAAGCGCGGGGGAACCATCACCATCGAGATCCTGCCCCCCATCCCGCGCGGACTCGACCGGGAAGCCTGTCTCGAAGCCCTGGCCAAGGCCATCGAACCGGCCACCCGCCGGCTGGAACAGGAAGCGCTGAAACAGATGGGCCATGATCAGCAATCCCCGCCTTCCTGTGGATAAGCCGGGGGATGAAATTCCTGCCCCGGATGGGAAAAACGGGCATAAGCCGAATCCTGTTGCGATTCGAAGGCCTTGGCGGGGGTGACCCCTGTGGAAACATAACAAGAACATTGGCTTGACCCGGTGCGCCGCAGTTTCTAGGATGTCACTGGCCGCGTATTGTGAAAGCGGAAAAAACCTTATTCATTTTCAAGCGCCTGCACCGATCCTTCAGGCCCGTGGCCGCGCGGTTCCGCGGCTTTGCACGGCCCGACGCCGGGTTTGACCCTGCAAGATCGCCCTGTGGACGCAAGCCGGAGCCGACCATGAACGGTGTCGCCCCCATTTCCCAGACCATCTGGGACATGAAATATCGCCTGAAACAGGCCGACGGAACGCCTGTGGACAAGACTGTTGACGACAGCTGGCGCAGGATTGCCGAGGCCCTTGCGGCCCCGGAATCGCCGGAAGAGCGCGGCTTGTGGGCGGATCGGTTCCATGATGCTTTGGCCGGATTCGAGGTTCTGCCCGCCGGGCGGATCATTGCCGGGGCCGGCAGCGGCCGCAAGGTCACGCTGTTCAACTGCTTTGTCATGGGCACCATTCCCGATGACATGTCCGGGATCTTCGAGCATCTGCGCGAAGCCGCCCTGACCATGCAGCAGGGCGGCGGGATCGGTTACGACTTCTCGACCCTGCGCCCCAAGGGGGCGCCGGTGCAGGGCGTTGGCGCCGATGCCTCGGGGCCGCTCTCCTTCATGGATGTCTGGGACGCCATGTGCCGGACGATCATGAGCGCCGGATCCAGGCGCGGGGCGATGATGGGAACGCTCCGCTGCGATCATCCGGATATCGAAGCCTTCATCGAGGCCAAGCGGGAACCCGGGCGGCTGCGCATGTTCAACCTTTCGGTTCTGGTGACCGATGCCTTCATGACGGCGGTGAAGGAAGACGGGCCATGGACCCTGAAATTCGGCGGCACCGCATGGCGAACCCTCAGGGCTCGGGAATTGTGGGACAGCATCATGCGGGCCACCTATGCCTGCGCCGAGCCGGGCGTGATCTTCATCGACCGGATCAACAAGGCCAACCCGCTTCAGTACTGCGAGACCATCGCCGCCACCAATCCCTGCGGGGAACAGCCCCTGCCGCCCTATGGGGCCTGCCTTCTTGGCTCGATCAACCTTGCCCGCCTGGTGCGTGATCCCTTCACCGAGACAGCGCGTCTGGATCTGGATCGCCTGCGCACGATCGTGCCGCTGGCGGTGCGGATGCTGGACAATGCCATCGATGTCTCGCGCTTTCCCCTCGACGTCCAGGCCGAGGAGGCCCGCGCCAAGCGGCGCATGGGACTTGGCATCACCGGCCTTGGGGATGCGCTGATCCAGTGTCGCCTGCGCTACGGCAGCCCCGAGGCGGTGGCCATGACGGAGCGCTGGATGGGCGAGATCGAACGCGCCGCCTACCTGGCCTCGACCGAACTGGCGGCCGAAAAGGGATCCTTCCCCCTGTTCGACCGCGAGGCCTATCTGGCGGGCGAAGGCACGCAACGGCTCGATCCCGAGATCCGCACCCGGATCGCCGCCAAAGGATTGCGCAATGCGCTGCTGACCTCGGTCGCTCCGACGGGCACCATCTCGCTGCTTGCCGACAACGTCTCTTCAGGCCTCGAACCCGTCTTCAGCTTCACCTACACGCGAAGGGTGCTGCAACCCGATGGCTCACGAACCGAGGAAGAGGTTTCCGACTACGCCTACCGGCTCTGGCGGCGGCTGAAGGGCGAGGAAACCCCCCTTCCCGACTACTTCATCGATGCGCAGCGGCTTCGCCCCGAAGATCATCTGGTCATGCAGGCTGCCGTCCAGAAACACGTGGACAGCTCGATTTCCAAGACCATCAACGTTCCGGCAGAGATCGACTTCAAGGATTTCAAGGACATCTATCTTCAGGCCTGGGAGCTGGGCTGCAAGGGGTGCACCACCTACCGGCCCAATGCCATCACCGGTGCCGTTCTGGAAACCAGGCCGGAGCCGAGCGCGCAGGAGGAACTGCCCCTGGAGACGCCCCCGGCGCGTCCTGCCGACCCTTTCGAGGCGGGCGGCGTGGTCTACATGACCCAGCCGCTGGATCGCCCCGGCGAGCTGCCGGGCAAGACCTACAAGCTGCAATGGCCGGAATCCGATCACGCCATCTACATCACCGTGAACGATATCGTTCAGGACGGGCGCAGGCGGCCGTTCGAGATCTTCATCAATTCCAAGAACATGGATCACTATGCCTGGACCGTGGCCCTGACGCGGATGATCTCTGCGGTGTTCCGCCGTGGCGGCGATGTCAGCTTCGTGGTCGAGGAGCTGAAGGCCGTGTTCGATCCGCGCGGCGGACAGTGGATGGGCGGGCGTTATGTGCCTTCGCTCCTGGCGGCGATCGGCGATGTCATCGAAAGCCACATGATCGATATCGGCTTCATGCCGGCGCGTGAGAATGTCGCCGCCCGTGCCCTGGCCGCCGCCGCACTCGGCCAGGAGAAGGCCGCTCCGGCGGAACGGGGCACGTCGGGCCGCCTGAACCAGTGCCCCAAATGCGGCGAGGCCGGGCTGGTGCGCCAGGAAGGCTGCGATCTCTGCCTCAGCTGCGGCTACTCGAAATGCGGCTGAAGCCGAGGCCGCGCCCCGCCGATTTCACTCTTTCGCCCTTTCCCCTGCCCCCCCGGCCGCTTCGCGCATCTCGCCTTCCCTGAGGAGGCGCCCAAGGCGATGCAGGGGCCCCCTGGCAAGGCCGAACGCCTCCAGATGCCGCAGGGTGTTTTCCAGATAGGCGATGTTGGGCCCGCCGCGCCCACGCCCCTCACGGATGATCCGTGCCGCCTCCTCGAGCGGCATTCGCCCCGCATATTGCGGATGGGTCCGGTCGGCAACATAGGTCACGGCCGGAGTCATGGTTGGAGTGAAGGCCACGGGATCGGCTGGAGGATCGGCTACAGGGACGCCTACAGTGACGCCAGACGACGGGCCGGAACAACGGCCTTCGCTGTCGAGGAGGATACGAAGGCTTCGGCGCTGATAGACCTCGGTCACCCGTTCGCGGGCATCGAGCGTCTGCAACACCTCTTCGGCAAGGGCGCCCGCCACCCGATAGGCGATTCCCCGGCAGGATCCCCCGCGGTCGAGCCCGAGCACGAGCCCCGGCCGTTCCGGCGTGCCCCGCCAGACCACGGAATAGATGCAGAGCGCCCTGTGCCAGCCGCGCAGCAGGGCGGGGCGTTGCTCAAGCCAGGGGAAACCCGGATCCCACATCAGCGATCCGTAGCCGAAAACCCAGAAATCCTCAGACCGGCTCATCCGTCTTCACGATCCTTCCACCCGACCCCTCATACTCGAAGCTTCATAGCCGAGGCTTTCACCCGACTGCGGAACCGTCTAGAAAGGGCAACATCTGTGATCCGCCCCGCCCATCCCTCGAGCTTATCGGGAGCCCTTCCATGCGCCAAGGTCTCGTTTTCGGCCTGTTCGGCGCGATCCTTCTTCTGACCTCCGCTCTTGCGGGCGCCTGGATCCTGGGAGCCCGGATGGCGGAACGGAACCTTGCCGAGAACCTTGGCGATGCCGTGGCCGGTTTCGGCCGTGTCGAGCTGGGCGCCGTCCGGATCACCGGCTTTCCCTTCCGCTTCATCGCCCGGATCGACACGCCCATCCTGAGCGGCCAGTCCCGCCATGGGCCCTGGGAATGGCAGGCGGATCGGGTGATCGTCACCATCGTCCCCTGGCGCACCGACCGCTTCGCCTTCGATCTGGCCGGCACCCATCGCATCCGCCTGAATGCCGGCCGCCTTCCCCTCGACCTTCTCCTGACCCTCGACAAGGCCTCGGGATACTGGCGGTACCAGCAGCACCGGGAGGACAATCGCCTGATTCTGGGCGTCGATCTGGACGGGGCCAGTCTTGATGAGGCCGTCACCGGATTAAGGCTTGCTGCGGAAACCGGTCGGCTTGTCTGGAACGTCCTGCCCCCTGCCCGGACGGCGGCGGAACCGGCTGCCGGCTGGCAGATCTCTTTCGAGGGGGTGAGCCTGCCTCCTGCCACCGACCCGTTCGGGCTCGGGGGAAACATTCGATCCCTGACAAGCGAAGGGCTCTTCCTGGGGGGGCTGCCCCTGCCACCCGATCAGCCCACGCTGCGGCGCTGGCGCGAAGCCGGTGGCAATATCGACCTTCTGACCCTCGCCATGGTCTGGGGTCCGGTTCGGATCGCGGCCAGCGGCACGGCCGCACTGGATGCAGACCTGCAGCCGGAAGCGGCGCTGAGCGTGGAACTGATCGGTCAGGATCGGGTGATCGATCTGATGGTGACCCACGGCCTGCTTGATGAGTGGGCCGGGAAGGCCCTGAAGGCGGCGCTCGTCTTCCTGTCGCAAGGCGCCGGAACCTCGGAAACCCGACCCTTGCGCGCTCCCCTGTCGATCCAGGAACGCAGGCTGTTCATCGGGCCGATTCCCGTCACCCGCCTGCCCCGCATAGAGTGGCCCTGAACGGTTCAGGCCTGACCCGCCTCGATGATCGAGCGGCGAATCTCGCGGGTGCGGGCAAACAGCGCTTCCAGAGTCTGGCCGTCGCCATAGCGGATCGCCCGCTGAAGCGCCGTAAGATCCTCATCGAAACGACCGAGCATCTCGAGCACCGCATCGCGGTTGGCGAGAAAGATGTCGCGCCACATCACCGG
>JBJHAU010000087.1:0-8623 GCA_050480665.1 Alphaproteobacteria bacterium
GGGTTTCCAGCGCATCCTTGCTGTAGAGCGTGGTGTCGAAATACAGCTTGCGCATGTTGTCTTCGAAAAGATCCGTCCTGCCTCCCTTGATCCGACCGGCACGGAAGCGGCCGATCTGGTAAGGGATGGCACCACCCCCATGGCATACGATCATCTTGAGCTTGGGAAAATCCTGAAAGACTTTCGAACCCGCCAGGGAAAGAAGTGAGATGCTTTCTTCGAGAACGAAATTAAGGCTGTAGTTGAACCGGGTCGAACGACTGCCCGCACTGTGGATCATCCCGGGAATATCGAGCTCAACCAGTTTTTCGTACAAGGGATACCAGTATTCGTTACCCATGGGTGGGGTTTCCGCAAGGCCCTCGCTCGGGTCCGGATTGATCAGGCATCCGACAAACCCCATCTCCTTGACGCATCGCTCAAGTTCCTCAAGCCCGGATTCAGGCCCGGAATCCATGGTCTGCGGAAGCGAGGCCATGCCGATGAAGCGGTCGGGATAAAGCCGCACCTGCTGCGCTGTCAGGTCGTTACACGCTTCCGTGAAGGCATGGACAATGCTCGCCGGCTTCTCGGAATGCATCAACTGATAGGGACGCGGCGAGATGATCTGATAATTGGTTCCGACCTCATCAAGCTGCTGCAGGTGCGAAGCGCCTCCATGGACGGGCTTGTTGAGCGACTCGATGACCAGTTCATCAGGCAGTTTGAGCTTGCCCCGCGGCCGGGACCGGGAAGAAAGCATGTTGGCCTTGTAGGAGAAGAGCTTGTCCGGGGCCGTGAAATGAGCGTGAATATCAATAATCATGGTGGCGTCAACCTCATCGTTTCATAGTGTTGTTTCTCAACGCATGGTTTCAAAGAATGGGGTATCACGAAAAATGGAAACAGCGAAGGGGACGGGAAAGACATGATCCGGGGATTCCGTGCAGGCCTATCCGGTAACCGGGCACCCTGTCCGGACCATTCTCCGTTCAGTTCCCATTCCAGACTGCAAACCCCATGGCGCAACCGATGCCATCCGCATTGCGGTAGCACGGAACGTAGTCGATCAGTTCTGCAGGGCCGTCCATGGCGCCGGCCACCGAGATCCAGTTGCGGATTTCGGAAGTCCCCTCCATCAGGCACGCGTCGGAAAGACCCGCAAGAACAGCGTGATCGTTGGTCTCGAGTGCCGCGATCACCGTCCTGTCCAGCGCCTCGTCGATCTTGGTGTGGCTCAGCCCGCCGGAGGCGATGAACACCACACGCCCTTCGCCGGGCATTGTCTCGACGGCTCCACGCAAGGCCTTTCCCAGGGCATGGCAGCGGGCAGCGCTCGGAGCGGGGGGGAAATAGGTATTCACCATGAGAGGAACGATCCTGCACCGGGGCTCCGGCATCAGGAAGGCAAGCACGCGCCCGAAGGCGTGGCCAAGACCCGTATCCAGGCGGGTTTTTCGCGACCATGCCGGATCGAAACCGGATTCCATCAGATGATCGAGGATATGCTCGGCCATGGGCTGGTCGCAGTCATAATCCGTCATCTGGTCTTCGGCGCGTTCCCCAAGATACAGGAAGTGCCGCGTGGCCGAGACCTTGTCCCCCGTATAAAGGACAAAAGGCGGCATGTTGTCGTCCAGGATGTTTTCGTGCTGGTCATCCCCAAGAATGACGATCGTGTCAGGGGCGAATGCCTCGAGCCGGGCACGCAGGGTCTCGATGGATTGCCGACACCGCTCCGCGTGACGCTTCATGGCCTCGGTCGTGATCTCCGCAGCGATGTCGGGCTTGGGAAAAAACGGGCCGGACGTTCGCGTTGGCAGGGCCGGCCAACGCTCATACGGCATCAACAACTGGGGTGCGTGAGACATCCCCAATCCACCCACAACCAAGGCCATTTCTTCCCCCATCTGCTCGGCCGCTTATCGAAATGATGCGGCATCGTCTTGATGGGGGAGTATCGCATATCCCTCGAAACCTGCCTAGACCGGATTAGGCGCCTGACCTCCGAAACCGTCCGATCATGTGCCCCGTGGACCGTGCCAGGGGCGGTTCACGAAGACTTCGATCATGGCGCGTGGGTCTCATGCCCATGAGCCATTGCCCATGAGCCATGGCCCACAATGGGAATGATGGTTTCGAAACGCCATAGTCTCGCGCTGAGCCAACAGGGCGGTCGATGGCGAGGCCAATCCGAAACAGGGCAGGGCCCGATCAGGGCCCCGATAACGGATACGCGCCAATGACGGATACGCGCCGTGAATGCGTGCCTTCAGCCACGCGTCAGAGGAAGGCCCGGACAGGGCAGATCAGGAAGGCCCGGGCGGAACCAGGCCTTCCTGTCACGGATCGGGACGATCCCCTGCCGGTTCAGCGTCCTTCAGGCCGCCTGAGATCGAAGCGGTCGGCCTCCATCACCTTGGCCCAGGCCGCGACAAAGGCCGCGACAAGGCGCGGCTCTCCATCATCGGCCGCGTAGACTTCCGCGATGGCACGAAGCTGGGCGTTGGCACCGAACACCAGATCCGCGCGCGTGGCGGTCCACCGCGTCTTGCCGCTGGCCCTGTCCCGTCCCTCGAACAGCGCGCCGTCTGATGAAACGGGGATCCATTCGACGGCCATGTCCAGAAGGTTGACGAAAAAGGCGTTGTTCAGACGCCCCGGCGTGTCGGTGAAAACCCCATGGGCCTTCTGCTCCGCATTCACGCCGAGCGCGCGCATTCCGCCCACCAGCGCCGTCATCTCGGGAGCCGAAAGACCCAGAAGCTGCGCCTTGTCGACAAGGAACTGTTCCGCCACCGCTGCCTGATCCGGCCTGGCATAATTGCGGAACCCATCGGCCAGCGGCTCGAGAACCGCGAAGGATTCGGCATCGGTCTGCTCCTGGCTGGCATCGGTCCGCCCCGGCGAGAACGGGACACGCACGGAATGGCCACCCTCCTGTGCTGCCTTCTCGATTGCGGCAGCCCCGCCAAGCACGATGAGATCGGCAAGGGAAACCTGCGTTTTCCCGGACCCGGCGTTGAACGCAGACCGGATCCCTTCCAGTACCTCGAGGACCCTGGCAAGCCGTGAAGGCTGGTTGACCTCCCAGTCCTTCTGGGGGGACAGCCTGATCCGTGCGCCGTTGGCCCCGCCCCGCTTGTCGGAGCCGCGAAATGTGGAAGCGGACGCCCAGGCCGTCGTGACCAGATCCTGAACCGAAACCCCGCTCTCCAGTATCCGGGCTTTCAGCACCTCGGCTTGCGCCTCATCGATCAACCCGTGATCGACCTCGGGCACCGGATCCTGCCAGATCAGCACCTCTTCCGGAACTTCCGATCCAAGGTAGCGGCTGCGGGGTCCCATGTCGCGATGGGTCAACTTGAACCAGGCCCGGGCGAAAGCGTCGGCAAACTGATCCGGATTCTGGTGGAAGCGCCTTGCTATGGGCGCATAGACCGGATCCATGCGCAAGGCGAGGTCCGCGGTGGTCATGATGGTGGTCTCGCGTCGGGATGGATCATGGGCGGCCGGGGCCAGAAACGACTCATCCGGGGCCACGGGAACCCACTGCCAGGCTCCGGCCGGGCTTTTCACGAGATTCCATTCATACCCGAACAAAACATCGAAATAACCGTTGTCCCAGCGGGTCGGATGGGCCGTCCAGGCGCCTTCGATCCCGCTGGTGATGGTATCGCCGGCCTTGCCGCTGCCATGGCGGCTCTTCCAGCCGAGCCCCTGGTCTTCCAGAGGCGCGGCTTCCGGTTCCGGCCCGACCAGCGCGGCATCGCCGGCCCCGTGACACTTGCCGAAAGTATGCCCGCCGGCGATCAGGGCGACGGTTTCCTCGTCATCCATGGCCATCCGGGCAAAGGTTTCACGAATATCGCGGGCCGAGGCCAGCACATTGGGTTCGCCATTGGGGCCTTCCGGATTCACGTAGATCAGCCCCATCTGCACGGCCGCAAGAGGATTGTCGAGATCGCGTTCGCCAGAGTAACGCTTGTCGCCAAGCCATTCGGCCTCGACACCCCAGTTGATGTCGTTCTCCGGTTCCCACACATCCTCTCGGCCACCGCCGAAACCGAAGGTCTTGAACCCCATCGATTCCAGGGCGCAGTTTCCTGCAAGGATCATCAGATCGGCCCAGGACAGGGCCCGGCCGTATTTCTGCTTGATCGGCCAAAGCAGGCGTCGCGCCTTGTCCAGATTGGCATTGTCGGGCCAGCTGTTGAGCGGCGCGAATCTCTGGGTGCCGGTGGATGCGCCCCCGCGTCCGTCGGAAATCCGGTAGGTGCCGGCGCTGTGCCAGGCCATGCGGATGAACAATGGGCCGTAGTGCCCCCAATCGGCCGGCCACCAGTCCTGGCTCTCGGTCATCAGGGCGACCAGGTCTTTCTTCACGGCCGCAAGATCGAGCTCGCTGAACGCCCTGGCGTAGTCAAACTCCGGCCCAAGCGGATCGGAAAGAGGCCCATGCTGATGAAGAATCGAGAGGTTCAGCTGCTGGGGCCACCAGTCCCTATTGGTGCGACCGGCGAAGGTGGCATTGGGACGCCCCCCATGCAGAAAGGGGCATTTCCCGGTTTCATCGTCGCGTTCACTTGCCGTCATTGTCTCTCCTCCTTATCGCATCCCGTATTCCGTGCGTTCTGACGATCACACGTCTCGTGGCCGGCCGGGTCATGACAGTTCATCATGTGTCCGTCCGACCGCTCAACTCCGCTCGAGGCCCGGGCACCAGACTTCCTTGCAAAGGAATCAGGCAATGATTCTGGCCATGAATCTGCCGATGAATCTGCCGACGAATCAGGCGATGGATCGAGCATCCGTACTCCACACAGCCATAAACTATAATTATTCTAATTACAATATGATTGTGGCGCCCTCGCACCGCCCCTCACCCTTGCGCAGCAGGAAACAGGCATCTCGAGACAGGGTTCCGAAAGACCCGGGCTGCGCCTGCCCCCATAAGCGGCATGATGGCGACACCTTATGCCCCACCCTACCCCTATCCCTCTCACGACACCATGACCAATCCGACACCGTGGCCACCCCTGAAACTCGCCCCATCACGAGGAAGGCCCATCGACGGAGACAAGCCCCATCGCGCCTTCTTTGTTTCCGTTTCATGACGGGAATGTTACACGGAAACGCGTCACGGACGTCCTGTGCGGGCGCCGACCCTGGTGGGGATGGAGACCTTTGGCAAAAACCACGCTCGACAAGGATCTCAAGAAGGTTGTCCACATCCGGCAGACAACCGGTTCCATTGCCCGTTCGCTGGCCCCGTCCGGTCTTGCCGCAATCTTTCTCTGCGCCATTTTCGCGATCATCGCCGCAACCGTGGCGGAAGGCCCCAATGCCATCTTCCTGATCACCGCAGCGGTCATCGGCGGCTACATGGCACTCAACATCGGCGCCAACGATGTCGCCAACAACATGGGCCCCGCCGTGGGCGCCAATGCCCTGACCCTGGCGGGCGCCCTTGCCATCGCCGCCGTCTGCGAGGCGGCGGGAGCCCTGCTTGCGGGCGGCGATGTGGTCACCACCGTCTCGCGCGATATCGTGCGGGCCGATTCCTTTGCGGACAATCGCACCTTCATTCTGGCCATGCTGGCCAGCCTGCTTGCCGCCTCCCTGTGGATACACCTTGCCACCTTTCTGGGGGCCCCCGTATCGACCACCCATTCGGTTGTCGGCGGGGTGCTGGGCGCCGGGATCGCCGCGGCCGGGTTCAGTGTTGTCGTATGGCCAACGGTGGGAAAGATCGTGGCGAGCTGGGTTGTCTCGCCGCTGATGGGGGGGCTTGGCGCGGCCCTGCTGCTCAGCGTGATCCGCTGGACAATCATCCGTCGTCCGAACCGGACAGAGGCGGCAAGAACCTGGGTGCCGGTTCTGGTGGCCCTGATGGCCGGCATCTTCTCCATGTACATGGCCTCGAAGGGGCTGGTCCGGATCTGGAGCCCTTCCCTTCCCCTCGTTCTGGCCATCGGCGCGGGATTCTTCGTCGGGGTGTGGCTGCTGGCGAGACCGTGGGTCCACAAGAAATCCACGTTCATGCAGGGCCGGCGCAAGGAGCTGAACCGCCTTTTCGTGCTTCCGCTGATCGTTTCCGCCGCCCTGCTTTCCTTCGCTCATGGCGCAAACGATGTGGCCAATGCGGTGGGCCCTCTGGCCGCGATCGTCGCCGCCATGGATGGCAATGCCGATTCGCTGAGTTCGATCACGATACCCCTCTGGGTCATGGCCATCGGCGCCATCGGCATCACCCTTGGACTGGCCCTGTTCGGCCCCCGGGTCATTCGCACCGTAGGCAAGCGCATCACCAAGCTGGATCCGATCCGTGCCTTCTGCGTCGCTCTTGCGGCGGCGGCAACCGTGCTGCTGGCCTCTGCCCTGGGACTTCCCGTCTCGTCCACCCATATCGCCGTGGGGGGCGTTTTCGGTGTTGGCCTGATCCGAGAGGTCTGGCGCAACAACCGGCGGATTCCCAATCTGGCCGAAAAGCCCGCCCGCCCCTATCTGGGCATCGAGACCCTGAACCCCACGCCTGAAAAGGCGGTCAAGCGGTACAGGAAACGCCAGAAACGCCGTCTGGTGCGCCGCCAGCATCTTCTGGGAATCGTTGCCGCCTGGGTGATCACCGTTCCCGCAACCGCCCTTCTCGCCGGGCTGATCTTCCTCGCTCTCGATCTGGCCGGCGGGCTGTAGGATTCCACCTTCGCGCCGGGGCATTCACCACGGCACCGGATCGCCCCGCCAATCGAAGAAGCCCCCGCTATGGGTTGCCTTCAGGGAGTCGATCACCGACAGAAGATGGCCTGCGGCTTCATCGGGAGAAAAGCAGGGGGGCCCCGGCCGGAGAAAGGGTCTGGAAAGCCGGCTTTCCACCGTTCCCGGATGAAGGGCAATGCAGAGCGCTTCAGGGGCACGACGCGCAAGTTCGATAGCCGAACATCGAACAAGCTGGTTGAGCGCCGCCTTGGACGCACGATAGCCATACCATCCCCCAAGACGGTTATCACCGATCGAGCCGACGCGCGCGGAAAGGGTGGCAAAGACCGTCTTGCCGGAACGAGGCAGCCGCACAAGCATGTGCTTCATCAACAGGGCCGGCCCGATGGCATTCAGGGCAAAGGCACGGGCCAGGCCTTCGGCATCCAGATCTCTCCAGCTTTTTTCCGGACCGTGATCCCTGTCGTGCAGGAAGCCGGTGGCATCGATCACCAGACGAATCTCGCCTGCCGCAGCGGCCCTTTCACAGGCACGGGCCAGACTTTCTTCCCGTTCAAGATCGATCGGCAGCGCCGTGCTCCGCCCGAATCCCAGAACCGTGCTGAAACCCGCAACACGGGCAAGTCTCGCATGCAGCGCCCCGCCGATCGCCCCCGAAGATCCGAAGATCACCGCGACACCGCCGGGCGGAAAGGACGCAAGGGCAGGATCGTCTCCGTGCCGTTGGGGTGCAGGCTTGGATCGGTTCATGAGGCACCACGTCCGAACTTGCGCCCGAGCCTGCGTCGGAGATGCCTGAGGGAAAGAAGCCCCCAGACCATGGCCGGGCGCAGTTTCAGGAACAGACGATAGCCGCCCTCAAGGAGGATCAGCCCGCCCGGCAGGGCGGCAAGGCGGGCCAGCCAGCGCCATCCGGGAAGGTATCGCCAGAGTTCGACGAAAGCCTCTGCCCCCGAACGAAGCGTCCCATCGTGGCGCATCACATGAAACCGGGCCAGGGCGGCGCCCCGATCGAGGCCGTCAGGAAGAGAAAGCCCCGGCCGGGATACATCCGTGAAACCGAGGGACGTTGTCAGCGCCCGGCTACGGGCCAGCCTCTGATAATGGGCGATCTCGATGACGCAGAGCGGACATCCGCCATCATGAAAAACCTGAAGCGACTCCGGCGTTTCGGCCATGGCTCGATTCCGTGCTCAATCACCCAGGGTCGCTGGCTCCGACATTTCGCGAGGTTTCTCGGCCAGCTTGAAGGTCAGGCCGGTGATCAGTGCGGCAAGGCCAAGGGCAAGATGGACCGCGACCAGTTCGCCCCACCACAGGAACGACCCGATGGCCAGGCAGAAGGCCGTTGTCCACACCACGGACAACAGCAGCATGACCTGAAAGCATTGCGCCCTGGGCAGGCCCCGAAGCGGGTTCGCGTTGTGATCCATGATGGCGGAATATGCGGAATTGAGGTTGATCATCGTACCCTCCTTGCTCAAGGCGATATGTCTTGAAGACGAAATCCGCCGCCGCCTGGATCACTTTGTTCCCCGCCCCCTGCGAGGAAGGGCAGAAACAAGGGGCTTCGGCATTCCCATATGCTCCCGGAACGTCCATACTCGTTCCACAGATTGAGCTTCAGCGACCGTATCCGCCGAAGGGAAGCCAACGCGGGCCATCGTTCATGCTTCGATGGCTCCTGTGTTTGCCATTCCCTTTGTTCGCTTGTTCCCTTTCGGGTCCTGTGTCCGATCCTGCATCCGGCTTGGGAAAAAAACGGGCCTTGAAATCACAGGCCTTGAAATCAAGGAGTCCCAGGGCCGAAACCGATGAACCCTTGACCTGAGGAGTCCCTGACCATGCCCGCAGAAGCCATGCACGCAGACAAGACGCAACTGCCCGGCGGAATCGAACCTCTCAGGCCCAGGGCGCGGCTCGG
>JBJHAU010000088.1:0-8622 GCA_050480665.1 Alphaproteobacteria bacterium
CGCCGGGTTCTGGTGATCGAGGATGGACCGACCGTGACCCATGGCGGCATGGCCAGCGGGGCCGGGCTTCTGGCCGCCCGCCGGGCAGGGGCCGCGGAGGTGATCGATCCCAGGCCTCACGCGGCGGCGGCGCTGGCCGATCTCTGGTCCCGTTATCCGCATCTTGGGCCGGTGCTTCCGGCCATGGGCTATGGCCCTCTACAGCTTTCCGCCCTTGAAGAGACGATCCGCAACGCGGCGCCTGATGTGGTGGTTTCCGCGACCCCTGTCGACCTCGAACGGCTGATCGCCGTGGGGGTGCCAATGGTGCGGATTCGCTATGATTATCAGGATCGGGACAGGCCGGGGCTTCTGGAGATCGTGACCGGGTTCGCGCGTCGCCTTTCCCCGGCCCGGACGCGAGGGTAGGGCCGATGCGTGTGGTGGCAGCCCTTGGCGGCAACGCCCTGTTGAGGCGCGGCGAACCTCTGACGGCCGCCCGCCAGAGCGCGAATGTCGCCCTCGCGGCCCGCGCCCTGGCCGATCTGGTGGCATCCTGCCCCGGGCCGGAGGGGATCGAGCTGGTGATCACCCATGGCAATGGTCCGCAGATCGGGCTTCTGGCCCTTCAGGTCGC
This sequence comes from Alphaproteobacteria bacterium, assembly GCA_050480665.1. Taxonomy (GTDB): domain Bacteria; phylum Pseudomonadota; class Alphaproteobacteria; order SMXQ01; family SMXQ01; genus JBJHAU01. The sequence continues at coordinate 617 of JBJHAU010000088.1, forward strand.
AGCCCATGGCGATCCCGAGGACTGGCCGCTGGATGTTCTCGGGGCCGAAACATCAGGGATGATCGGCTATGCGCTGGAACAGGCCCTCGGCCCTGTGCTGCCCGGCCGTCGCATCGCCACCCTGCTGACCCGGGTTCTGGTCGATCCCGCAGATCCCGCCTTTGCGGCGCCGGTCAAGCCGGTGGGACCGGTCTACGCCCGCGAGGAGGCCGAGGCCATGGCACAGGCTCGGGGCTGGACGATCGGTGCCGATGGCCAGGGCTGGCGCAGACAGGTCGCCTCGCCCCGGCCCGTTGAGGTGCCGGGTCTTCCCGTGATCCGCACGCTTCTGGATGCCGGGATCATCGTGATCTGCGGGGGAGGCGGGGGAATCCCGGTGGTGCGCGATCCCGATGGCACGCTTTCTGGAATCGAGGCGGTGATCGACAAGGACTGGACCGCCGCTTTCCTGGCCGAGGCTCTGGAAGCCGAGGCCTTGCTTCTGCTGACCGATGTCGAGGGCGTGCATCTGGATTGGGGCGGAGAGAGGCCGCGGCCCCTGGCAAGGCTTTCGCCGGAAGAGGCGGCGGGGCTGTCTCTCGATCCCGGCTCCATGGGGCCGAAGGTTGAGGCCGGCCTTGCCTTTGCCCGCGCCACGGGGAAGCTTGCGGCCATCGGCCGGCTTGAGGATGCCGCGGCCATCCTTGCCGGGAATGCGGGAACGCGACTGCTGGCCCCGAGCCAGAATCCCCGGATCAGCGACGCAAGGGCCGGGCGAACCAGAGGGCAAGGAAGGGCCAGAGAAGAAGCGTCGCATCGCCGGCAAGGCCCAGGCTCACCAGGCCGAGGATGACCCAGTCCACCACGCTGGTGAGATCCTGAAAGGAAGCCCCGGTCAGCGAGGGAATGATCGCGAGACCGACAAGGCCGGTGGCCAGGCCGACGATCACCGAGGGCCAGAGCGCCCGACGCCATGCCGCTCCGCGAAGGAAGGCGATCCCCACGGCGACCAGCCAGACCGCCGCGAGACCGAAAGCCGCCCAGAGCCATGGGCCAGGCAATTCGACAAGGATGGCCCAGACCTCGCGCACCCCGACACTTTCCATGACGCCCCCCCTAGAGCTTTCCCCGCAGCATGGCGTTGTAGGTTGGCTGGAGAAAGATATCCTTCATCAGCCAACCGCTCCAGCTGGGAGTCAGGGGATCGATGAAGGGGAAAGAGGGAATGAGCCGGTCGTGATAATCGAACTCGATCAGCATGGCCCTGCCGATTCCGGTGATCAGCGGGCAGGAGGTGTATCCATCATAGGCACCGGGCATATCATGGCCGGCGATGGTGGCGATCAGATTTTCGGTCGCGACCGGGGTCTGCCATTTCACGCTCGCAGCGGTCTTTCCCTTGGGCACGCCGTTCACATCGCCGATGCCGAACACGTTGGGATAGCGTCGATGACGAAGCGTGACCGGATCGACCTCGAGCCAGCCCCGGAATGGCCCATCCTGCCAGGCGAGGGAGGAGTCGCGCACCGGCTCGGCCGCCCGCATCGGCGGCACCACGTGAAGCAGGTCATAGGCCATGGTCACACGGCGTTCGCCCACCTGATAGGTGGCCTGCTTCGCCCCGCGATCCACGGCGACCAGATCATGGGCGCGAAAAACGGCGATGTCGCGCTCCCGGAACAGGGTCTCCACCACATCGGCCACGACGGGTACGCCGAAAAGGCTGTTGCCATGGGCACAATAGACGATCTCTGCGCGTGAACGGGTGTTCTGGCGACGCAGCCTGTCGTCGGTGAGCATGGTCATCTTGAGAGGCGCCCCGGCACATTTGATGTCGGTCACCGGGCGGCCGAACAGGGCCGTACCGCCGGTTTCGGCAAAGGCGCTCATGGCGGCCCAGGTGGCCCGGGCGGCTTCGGGGCCGGCATAGACGCTGACCACGCCATCCCTGCCCAGAGCCCCGGAATCCAGCCCTTCAATGCCCTCGTAGTGAAGACTGCAACCGGTTGCGACGATCAGGAAATCATAATCAAGAACGCTGCCGTCACGGGTGACCAGACGGTTGTTGTCGGCATCGAAGGCCGCAATCCTGTCCTGTTTCCATGCGACCCCCTGCGGAAGAAAGCGAGCGGTGCTGCTGATCACGGAATCCGGTCGCCAGTGACCGCAGCCGACCATGGTCAGGCCGGGCTGGTAGACATGGCGCGCGCTCGGTTCCACCATGGTGATCCGCGCGCCGTCGAGCCTTGCGGAGAGACGGGCAGCGGCAGACAGCCCGGCGGCCCCGCCCCCGGCGATCACGATCCTCGCGCGGGTTGCATGGGTTGCCGGGGCGGCGGCCAGCGGTTTCACCATCGCCAGAAGGCCGCTTCCCGTGCCGATCAGCGCTCCCGCGCCGAGGCCGGCCGCGAGCGTTCTCAGGGCATCCCTTCGTTCAGGGATCTGGGGGGTGGATCGGGATCGAAGGCCGCTGTGTCTTGAGCCGCTATGTTTCGAGCCGCTATGTTTCGAGCCGCTATGTTTCGAGCCGGTGTGTCTTGACATTGTCACCTGCCGCCGTTGTCACCTGCCGCCATTGTCTCTGAACAGAGGTCTCTGAAGCAAGGTCTCTGAACAGATGTCTCCGAACCGAGGGATGACGCAGCGATGCGGGCCCATAAGGGATGACCGGCACCTGAAATGTCCGGAGCCGGGGGCGACCGGCAAGGCCTGATCCGGATCGCTGTCAGGCGTTGGCCGCCGCCACCGCACGCTTCGCCATCACGGTCACGAGATGCGCCCGATAGTCGGCGCCACAGTGAATATCGGCCATCATGTCGTCGCCGGGCAGGGTGATATCGGCAATCGCCTCCGGCGTGAAGGCGCCGGCCAGGGCCTGCTCCATCTCGGGAACCCGGAACACATGATCCTTGGCCCCGGTGATCGCCACGCGCACCCCATCCTTGAACCGGGCGACGAAGGCTCCGACCATGGCAAAGCCGGAAGCCGGTTGCGGAAACTTCGCATAGCCAGCCTGCAACGGGATCGGGAAGTGAACCGCCGTGATCAGTTCGCCCTCCTCGAGGGCGGTTTCGAACAGGCCGACGAAGAAATCGTCGGCGGCGATCTTGCGCCTGTTGGTCTCCACCGTGGCGCCGAGCCCGAGAACGGAAGAGGGATAACAGGCTGCAGGGTCGGCATTGGCCAGTGAGCCGCCAATAGTGCCCCGGTTGCGAACCCCCGGATCGCCGATCCCCCCGGCAAGGTGGCAAAGGGCGGGAATCGCCGCCTTGACCTCGGCCGAGGTCTGCACCTCCACATGGCGGGTCATGGCGCCGATCCGCACGCTATCGGCGGTGACGGCAATGCCCTTCAGATCAGGGATTCCGCCCAGATCCACGAGATCGCTGGGGGAAGCCAGCCGCAGCTTCATCGAAGGGATCAGCGACATGCCGCCGGCAAGAACCTTGGCTTCTTCCCTTGCGGAGAGGGTTGTGCTGGCCTCGTCGACGCTGGATGCCTTGTGATAGTCGAAAGAATACATGCGGTGTTCCCCCTGTTCAGCCGCGCGCGGTCATCGCCTTGATGCCGCTTTGCACGGCTTCGACGATATGCTGATAGCCGGTGCAGCGGCAGATGTTGCCTTCAAGCTCCTTGCGGATGGTGTGCTCATCCGCATCGGGACGGCGGCGGGCGATATCGCAGGCCATCATCACCATGCCAGGGGTACAGAACCCGCATTGAAGCCCGTGATGTTCCCAGAACGCCTGCTGCATCGGGTGCAGCTCGGTCTCGGAGGGGGCCAGCCCCTCGATGGTGGTCACCTCGGCGCCCTCGCACTGCACGGCAAAGATGGTGCAGGATTTCACGGCCTCACCATTCAGATGAATGGTGCAGCAACCACACTGGGTGGTGTCGCAGCCGACGTGGGTGCCTGTCAGGCCCAGGGTTTCCCGCAGGAACTGGACAAGCAGGGTCCGCGGTTCGCAGGCGGCGGATACGGCTTTTCCGTTGACGGTCATGCTCACGGTGGTGGTCACGATGTTCTCCTTCCGGGAAGGGGTCTCAAAGGTTGATAAGCCACAGGACGACAAGGCCGACCACGGCGGGAATCCAGAAGCTGACGGGCCAGGGGCCGGTGCCATGGGCGGAAGCGGGCTCAGGGGAAGGGGGTGGAGGCGGGGTCGCGGCAGGTTGGGCCGGGGTGTCACCCGTCTCCGGGGCGTCGGCGCCCGGTTCGCTCAGATGAGCGGCGAAATTGCTGAAGAACTGATCGGTCAGCTTTTTCGCGGTGGAATCCACCAGCCTCTGGCCGATCTGGGCAAGCTTGCCGCCGACCGAGGCATGCGCCGTATAGGCGACAACGGTCTCATTGCCCTCCTCGCGCAGGCTGACCCTGGCTTCCCCCTTGCCGAAGCCTGCCACCCCGCCATTGCCTTCCCCGGTGAGGGTGTAGCCGTTCGGCGGATCGACTTCGGAAAGGGAGACCTTGCCGCTGAAACGCGCCTTGACCGGGCCGATGGCAAGACGGACCTTGGCCTGGAACTCGGTCTCGGAAACCCTGGTCACCTCGTCGCAGCCGGGGATCGACACCTTGAGAACCTCCGGATCGTTCAAGGCATCCCAGACGGCCTGTTTCGAGGCCGAAATACGCTTCTCACCTGTCATGTCCATGGTAGGGCGGCTCCCTCCTTGATGGCCTGATGGATGGTCCGCCAGACGCGGTCCGGCGTCAACGGCATGTCGATATGGGTGATGCCGAGCGGGGCCAGGGCATCGAGCACGGCAAGCACCAGGGCCGGCGGCGCGCCGCAGCAACCCGCCTCGCCCGCACCCTTCACCCCAAGATCGTTGGTGGTGCTGGGGACCGGATGAAAATGCGCCTCGATTTCGGGAAGATCATGGGCGCGGGGCATGCCGTAATCCATGAAGCTGCCGGTCAGAAGCTGGCCGGTTTCCTCGTCGTAGACAAGGTTTTCGGTCATGGCCTGACCGATTCCCTGGGCCACGCCGCCATGCACCTGTCCATGCACGATCAGGGGGTTGAGCACGGTGCCGCAATCATCCACGGCGGTGAAACCGAGAATGGTGATCACCCCGGTTTCGGGATCGATCTCCACCTCGCAGACATGAGCGCCATTCGGGTAGTTCTGATCGTCCCGCCCGCCGGGGCGGGTGTAGGTGTAGGTTTCATCAAGCCCCGGATCAAGGCCCTCGGGCAGGCGATCCGGATCATGGGCCGCCTTGGCAATCTCTGCCAGGCTGATCGAACCGGTCGCGGTGCGGAATGCGCCCTCGTCAAAGGTGACCTCGCCGGGATCGGCCTGAAGCAGGTGGGCGGCAATCGTCCTGCCTTTTTCCAGAAGCGCGTCGCAGGCCCGGATCAGGGCCACGCCACCCATCTGCGAGGATCGCGAACCGAAGGTTCCCGCCGCGCCATCAGGGGTGGTGTCGCTGTCGCCCTGGATCAGATCGATCTGGTCGAAGGGCAGGCCCATCCGTTCGGACACGATCTGGGCATAGACCGTCCCGTGGCCCTGGCCGTGGGAATAGGTGCCCGAGAAGATCGTCAGCCGGCCCGACTCTTCCAGCCTTGCGCGGATCACCTCCTGCGGGGCGCCGCCGGCGCCTTCCAGAAAGGATGCCGCTCCGATTCCGCGCAGGAGACGGCGGGATGCGGAATTCTTGCGGCGTTCGGGAAAGCCTTGCCAGTCTGCATGGCGGACGGCCGAATCGAGGCATCCCGCGAAGTCGCCGCTGTCCACGGTCAGCCCCATCCGGGTGGCATAGGGAAAATCGCTCATGTAGTTGCGCTTGCGCAGCTCCAGGGGATCGATCTCCAGCGCATTTGCGGCCTTCTGCATCAACCGTTCCATGATGTAGTTGGCTTCTGGCCGGCCCGCTCCGCGATAGGTATCGGTAGGAACGGTGTTGGTCAGAAGGTTGCGGCACGAGAAATAGAGCACCGGCACATCATAGCAGCCGCCAAGGATGCGCCCCCCTCCCTCGATCGCGAGCCTTGCGCCGTTCTCGGTCACCCAGGCCCCGATATTGACAAGGGTTTCCACCTTCAGGCCCAGAAGCTTGCCATCTTCGGCAAAGGCTCCTTCTGCGGTGTTGACCTGGTCGCGCCCATGCCAGTCGGAAAAGAAGGTTTCCGATCTGTCGCCCTGCCATTTCACGGTCCGCCCCAGGGCCTTGGCCGCGTAGCCGACGGCCAGATATTCCGGATAGATCTTGGAACGGGTTCCGAAGCCACCGCCGGTATTGTCGACGACATGGCGAACCCGGCTCTTGTCGCCATCGAACAGAACATCGGCAACGGCACCAAGCAGCCTGCGCCCGCCCTGGGACGGGGCATAGAGCGTGAGGCGCCCGTCCTTGCCGTCGAAGGCACCGATGCAGACCTTGGGTTCCATCGGCACCGGAGCAACACGGTTGTTGCGAAGCCGGATGGACACGACCTTGTGCGCCTTTGCCCTGGCGGCCTCATAGGCCTCGGGCCCGTCATTCTCCCAGTGCAGGACACAGTTGCCGGGGCAATCGTCATGCAGCGCGGGAGCCTGGGGATCAAGGGCCTGTTCCGCCGTGACCACGGCCGGCAAGGTCTCGAAATCGACAAGGATCATCTCTGCGGCATCGCGCGCCTGGTGGGCCGTTTCGGCAATCACCATGGCGACGGGCTCGCCGACGAAACGGACCTTGTCATCGGGCAGGGGCAGGCGACGGGTCTTGTACATGGGACTGCCGTCGCGGGCCTTGAGGTTTCCGTCGGTCTGGACCCGGCCAAGGCCGGCGGCGGCAAGATCCCGGCCGGTAAAGACCGCGACCACGCCAGGAGCGGACTCGGCGGCGCTGGTGTCGATGCCGACAATCCGGGCATGGGCATGGGGGGAACGGGTGAAGGCAAGGGCAAGCTGGTTCTCGAAGGCGAGATCGTCGGTATAGCGCCCCCCGCCTCGCAAGAGACGCTGATCCTCCTTGCGGCGTACCGGCTGGCCGATACCGAACTTCTCTGCGAAGGGGGCGCTGAAGCTGTTGCCTGGAATGGTCATGATGCTCCGGTTCCCGTGTGCGCGGGCCCTGTTGTTCGATCGGCCGACCGATCCGGGAACGGAAAAGTCCTTCTCCAGCCCCGGCTGGCGAATCCGCACGGGGAACGCGCTGGCCGGAAGGATGGCTGAGCAAGGCACCGACGATCCATGATCGGACAGGCGCGATCCTGTCCCTGAGGTTGTCCGAGTGTATCGGTTCACGGCGCAAAGGCAAAGGAAAACAGTCCCGAGGGGGGTTGTTCCTCCCGGTCATTGGGCTAGGATGGCTGGTGGCGGTGCCCCCCGCGAGGCCTTCCGGTTGCCGCTTGTTCCGGGGCTCTTCCCTCGGGGTTTTATCACATGGGTCTCTTCCCATGGACCTCATCACATGGGTCTCTTGCCGATACTGTTCCCGATTCTGCCACCATGATCTTGTCACCGTCCTTGTAAGGAGAGCAGCATGAGCGTGATCGATGCCGATGCGCATGTCATCGAAAACGAAGCAACCTGGAGCTATCTCGAAGATGACGAGAAGGGCTTTGCGCCGATCATGCTGGAGCAGGTGTCCGGGGCGCTTGGCCGTACCAACCGGGGCGGCGATTCCAGGCAGTGGTGGATGTTCGGCACCCAGGTTCAGCGTGCCGATCACAACCTCAATATCGAGGAGGTCGATCTCGAATCCCGGAACATGACAAGCGTCCGCCGCCGGCTTGCCCATATGGATCAGCTCGGTATCGATACCCAGATTCTCTATCCGACGATTTTCCTGTCGCCCTGCGCCCGCGATTCGCGGGCCGAACTTGCCGTCTACCGGGCCTACAACCGCTGGCTTGCCGATCTGTGGCGTCAGGCGCCCGAACGGCTGCGCTGGGCGGCGATGGCGCCTCTGGGATCACCGCACCTGCTGCGCGAGGAGCTTGAATTCTGCAAGGCTCATGGGGCGGTTTCGGTGTTCGTGCGGCCCTTCGAATGTGAACGCCAGCCCTGCGAAAGTTTCTTCGATCCGTTTTACGC
>JBJHAU010000089.1:0-8562 GCA_050480665.1 Alphaproteobacteria bacterium
CACCTGGCGAACCCGGGGATCGGCGGCGCGGAGATAGGCATCGATCTCGCCCAGAAGCCGGGTCTTGGCGGCGAAGGGCACTTCGGCAAGCGGGTTGGTATCGGGATAGAGATGCCGGTTGGTGCCAGCGGGCGGGCTGGCAAAGGTTCCGTCGTGGCCGCGGGTCACCTGACAGACGGTCTCGGCTGCCCTGAGAAGGGCGGCATCGGAAAGCTCGCTGGCATGGGCATAGCCGGTGGCTTCGTCGGCAATGGCGCGCAGGCCGAATCCCTGGCTGGTCTCGGCGCCGGCGGATTTCAGGCGTCCATCATCGAAGGAGAAGCTCTCCGAGACGGCATATTCAAGAAACAGTTCGCCATCGTCAGCGCCGGAAAAGGCCCGGGCCATGGCCCTGTCGAGGCCTGCCTGTGTCAGGTTGCCGGTCTCGAAGAACAGTCTGTCGGCATCGAGGGAGCGGGTCATGGCGATTCCTGTCTGTCGGTGAAGGTTCCGTCTTTCGGTGAAGGGGGAAGGGGCCTTGCGGGGAAGCCCTCTCCGGCGGGCGGTTGTCGATCCGGCCCGGGCCGTTTTCATGCCCATTCCTTAAGTGCGCCTTCGAGACGCCAAGATCAAGACACGCTTTGCATGGGGGCCGGGAAAGAGACCTGATAGGCGGCTTTCCCGCGCTGTCGGTATTGGTTGTTTCCGCAAAAGCGCTGGTGTAGTTTGCCGGGGCCCAGGGCCGCATACCCCTTTTGGCCGTGGGTGTTTTCTCCGTGTCCCATGGGCGAGCCCCGTGGGCAGGTTTCAGGCCACATCATTCGGGACGGATCAGAATGCGGCTTTTCGGTACATGCGGATCGGCGAAGGACGAAGCCCGTCCCGCCCTGGCGTTCATTCAGCGCGCCTTCCCCTCCCTTCTTCCTGGCTTCACCGGCCTTGCTCTCACCGGCCTTGCCGTTCTGGGGCTTGTCGGGATTGCGGGTTCGGCGCAGGCGGCGGTGCCGCAACCCTGGCAGCTCGGTTTCCAGGAACCGGCAACCCCGGTGATGGAGCAGTTGGTGCGTCTGCACGATTACCTGCTGATCCTGATCATCGCCATCACCCTGTTCGTCATGGCGCTGATGGCCTATGCGATCCTTCGTTTCAGCGCGAAGCGCAATCCCGTTCCGTCGCGGACGACCCACAACACCACCATCGAAATCCTGTGGACGGTGATTCCGGTGGTGATCGTCATCGCCATCCTGATCCCCTCGTTCCGGCTTCTGTATTTCCAGGATCGCACAACCGCGCCGGACATGACCCTGATCGTCACCGGAAACGAGTGGTACTGGACCTATGAATACCCCGATCATGGCGGCATCGTGTTCGATTCCATGATGATCCCCGATGACGAGATCCAGCCCGGCCAGCATCGTCTGCTTGAAGTGGACAATCGCGTCGTGGTGCCGGTCAATGCCAATGTCCGGGTTCTGGTCACCGGGAATGCGGTGATCCATGCCTGGGCGGTTCCGGCCTTCGGTGTCAAGAAGGATGCCATTCCCGGCCGCATGAACGAGACATGGTTCCGGGCCGAGCGGACCGGGGTTTTCTACGGCCAGTGTTCGGAACTGTGCGGTATCTATCACGGTTTCATGCCCATTGCCGTCGAGGTGGTGACCCAGGAGGCCTTCGAGGCCTGGGTGGCGGAAGCCCGGGAACGGTTTGCGTCCACCATGCCTGAAGCCCCTGACCGGATCGAGATGAGCATGGCCAATGCCGGGGATGCCGGCGCCATGGCCCTGACCCGGGCCGAGCCGGACAGCCTTCCGGCCCGCTGATTTCCCCTCCCCGTTCCATCCTGAGTTCCGCTTTCGCGCGATAACGAGGCCCACCGATGAGCGATCATTCCTCCCCCGCCGCCCACCACGATGCAGGCCATCACGATGCCGATCATCGGCCGCGGGGCCCGCTTCGCTGGCTGTGTTCGACGAACCACAAGGACATCGGCACGATGTACCTGATCTTCTCCATCGTGATGGGGCTGGTCGGCGGGGGGATGTCGATCATTTTCCGTTCGGAGCTTTCGGTGCCGGGCGATCAGATTCTCGGTGGCGATTATCATCTGTTCAACGTGCTGATCACGGCCCATGGGCTGATCATGGTGTTCTTCATGGTCATGCCGGCCCTGATCGGCGGCTTCGGCAACTGGTTCGTGCCGATGATGATCGGCGCGCCGGACATGGCCTTCCCGCGGATGAACAACATCAGCTTCTGGCTTCTCGTGGCGGCGGTGATCCTTCTGGTCTCGTCACTCGCCTTCGGCGGCGGCGCCGGGGTGGGCTGGACCGTCTATGCGCCCCTTTCAACCAGCGGCTCGCCCGGGCCGGCGGTGGATCTGGTGATCCTTTCGCTTCATCTTGCCGGCGCCTCCTCGATCCTCGGGGCGATCAATTTCATCACCACCATTTTCAACATGCGCGCTCCGGGCATGACCCTGCACAAGATGCCGCTGTTCGTCTGGTCCGTGCTGGTCACCGCCTTCCTGCTGCTTCTGTCGCTGCCGGTCCTTGCTGGCGCCATCACCATGCTTCTCACCGATCGCAATTTCGGCACGGCCTTCTTCGATGCTGCCGGCGGCGGAGATCCCGTGCTCTATCAGCACCTGTTCTGGTTCTTCGGTCATCCGGAAGTCTACATCCTGATCCTGCCGGGCTTCGGCATCATCAGCCATGTGATCGCGACCTTCTCCCGCAAGCCGGTGTTCGGCTATCTGGGCATGGTCTACGCGATGGTGGCGATCGGTTTCCTCGGCTTCATCGTCTGGGCGCACCACATGTATACCGTGGGGCTGGATGTGAACACCCGCGCCTACTTCATGGCGGCGACGATGGTGATCGCGGTACCGACCGGGATCAAGATCTTCTCCTGGATCGCCACCATGTGGGGCGGATCCATCTCCCTCAAGACGCCGATGCTGTTCGCTCTTGGCATGATCTTCCTGTTCACCGTCGGCGGGGTGACCGGGGTTGTTCTGGCCAATGCGGGCATCGATATCGCCCTGCACGACACCTATTACGTCGTCGGACATTTCCACTACACCATGTCGATGGGCGCCTTGTTCTCGATCTTCGCGGGGTTCTATTACTGGCTCCCGAAGATGACGGGGCGGCCCTATTCGGAAATGCTCGGCAAGCTGCATTTCTGGCTGACCTTCATCGGGGTGAACCTGACCTTCTTCCCGATGCACTTCCTTGGCCTTGCCGGCATGCCGCGGCGTATCCCGGATTATCCGGATGCCTTCGCCGGCTGGAACATGGTGGCCTCCTGGGGCGCCTACATTTCCGGGATCGGCACCCTTGTCTTCCTGCTGATGCTGGTGCGGGTCTTCACCTCGAAGGAAAAGGTGCCGGACAATCCCTGGGGCGAAGGCGCGACGAGCCTGGAATGGACCGTTCCGTCTCCGGCGCCGTTCCACACCTTCGAGCGTCTTCCCCGGATTCACTGAAGCGTAACGGAGTTCCAGGGTGTCGCAGACCGTTGTGAGTGCTCAGGCTCTGGGCAGGAAAGAGGGGCAGGGGGACGAGCTCGTTCCCGCTGTCGGCGATTTCTTCGCCCTGCTGAAGCCGCGGGTCATGTCGCTCGTGGTCTTTACCGGTCTTGCCGGGATGGTTCTGGCCCCCGGAACGCTGCATCCCGTTCTGTGGGGGATTGCCCTGTTGTGTCTTGCGGTCGGGGCGGGAGCCTCGGGCGCCATCAACATGTGGTATGACCGCGACATCGATATCGGCATGGAGCGCACCCGCAACCGGCCCCTGCCCGCCGGGCGGATGGAGCCAGGCACGGCCCTTGCCTTCGGCGTGACGCTGGCGGTGGGCTCGGTGGCGCTCATGGGGCTTGCGACGAACTGGTTTGCTGCCGGCCTTCTCGCCCTGACCATCGGGTTCTATGTCTTTGTCTACACGATGTGGCTCAAGCGGCGCACGCCCCAGAACATCGTGATCGGCGGCGCGGCCGGAGCCTTTCCGCCGATGATCGGCTGGGTGGCGGTGACCGGCGACATCGCCGTGATGCCTGTGGTTCTGTTTGCCATCATCTTTCTCTGGACCCCGCCGCATTTCTGGGCCCTGTCCCTCTACCGGGCCGGGGAATACGCCAAGGTGGGGGTACCCATGCTGCCGGTGGTGTCCGGCAAGCGCGAGACACGCCGCCAGATTCTGGTCTATTCGGCGATCCTGCCGCCGGTGACCGCCCTGCCCTGGTTTCTCGGCATGGCCGGTCCGGCCTACGGGATTTTCTCGCTGCTGCTGGGCGCCGTCTTCTTCCTGATGGCGCTGAGGGTCCGGCTTCAGGGCGGCGACGGGGCTGCGGCATCGCTGTTTGCCTTTTCGATTCTCTACCTGTTCCTGATCTTCGCCGCGCTGATGGCCGATGCCCTGCTTGCCGGGGTGGCGCCAGCCTGGTGGGTCGCGCTGGGTTGGAAGGCCTGAACAAGAGGATGAGCGCCCCGGAAGAAGATCCCGAACTCAGGAAACGGCGTCAGAGAAGCCGGAATCTGGCGATGCTGTTTCTGCTGCTCGGGCTTGTGGCGTTGTTTTTCGTGTTGACCCTTGTCCAGCTTGGAGGTGCCAACCGATGAATGGTCCGATGATGGATGGCTCCCGACGCAACGCGTTCACGGCGCTGGTGGCGGCCGGTCTTGTTGCGCTCATGATCGGGGTCAGTTTTGCCGCGGTTCCTTTCTACCGCTGGTTCTGCCAGGTGACCGGGTTCGGTGGCACGACCCAGGTTGCCGGGTCCGGATCCCCGGCCGGGACCCTCGACCGCGAGGTGACCGTCAGTCTCGTCGCCAGCACCCATTCCGACCTCGAATGGTCCTTCGCGCCGCTGACCCGCAGCGTCACCCTGCGTGTGGGAGAGGAAGCCCTTGTGTTCTACCGGGCCACCAATCGCTCCGACACGCCCCTGATCGGAACCTCCACCTTCAATGTCACCCCGCACAAGGCGGGGCCCTATTTTGCCAAGATCGAATGCTTCTGTTTCCAGGAACAGCGTCTTGAACCGGGGGAAAGCATCGACATGCCGGTGGTTTTCTTTGTCGATCCGGCGATCGGCGAGAACCGGAACATGGATGACGTGTCCCATATCTCTCTTTCCTACACCTTCTTCCGCGCCCGAACCGAACCGGCCCGGCAGGCCCGCGCCATGCCTGTGGAAACGGACCGTTCATCGGCTCCCCCCCTGTGATATCGGCGCGGTGCCGTCGGCGCGCCTGCCATCTGCCTTGAGGATACTGGATCATGACCGAGACCCACGCTGATCATCCCTACCATATGGTCGAGCCAAGCCCGTGGCCCTTCATCGGGTCTGCGTCGGCGCTGGTGCTGGCCTTCGGATCGGTCCTCTACCTGCATGATGGCGGGGCCTGGCTGATGGTGCTCGGCTTTGGTGCAGTGGCGGCGACGATGTTCGGCTGGTGGCGGCAGGTGATCCGCGAGGCTCAGGACGGTCGCAGCCACGGTGTCGTGGTGCGGATCGGGCTTCGCTACGGCATGGCGCTGTTCATCGCCTCGGAGGTGATGTTCTTCGCCGCCTTCTTCTGGGCCTTCTTCAACGCGGCCCTGTTCCCCACGGAAGCCATGGGCGGGATCTGGCCGCCCGAAGGAATCAAGACCTTCAACCCGTGGGATCTGCCCTTCCTCAACACCCTGATCCTGCTGACCTCGGGCGTGACGCTGACCTGGTCGCATCATGCGCTGATTCATGATGATCGCCGCAACGCCATTCGTGGCCTGGTGCTGACGATCATTCTTGCCGTGATCTTCACGGCAGTCCAGGCGATCGAATATTCTCACGCCGCCTTCGGCCTTTCGGACGGCATCTATCCCTCCGTCTTCTACCTGGCCACCGGGTTTCACGGATTTCACGTGATTGTCGGCACCATCTTCCTCACGGTCTGTCTGTTCCGGCTGATGAAGGGACATTTCACCCCGACCCACCATGTGGGCTTCGAGGCCGCCGCATGGTACTGGCATTTCGTTGATGTTGTCTGGCTGTTCCTGTTTTTCGCCGTGTACTGGTGGGGGGCCTGATCCGGGGCCGGGGTGTCGGATCCAGCGCCGAACAGGGAAGAACGCCGCGCCTCTGCCATGGCCGTTGCCGGGATTCTCGGTCGTTGCCCGGCTTGCGGGCAGGGGCGGCTGTTCCGGGGATTGCTGAAGGTTGTGCCGGCCTGTGCCGCTTGCGGCGCGGATCTTTCCTCTCATGAACCGGCCGATGGTCCCGCCTTTTTCGTGATGACCATTCTGGGCTTTGTGGTGGCCGGCGGTGCCCTGTGGTTGGAACTGCGTTACCAGCCCCCATATTGGCTTCATGCGGCGGTCTGGCTGCCGCTGATCCTTGCAGGCAGCCTTGCCCTGCTGCGCCCTGTCAAGGGGCTGATGGTCGGGCTGCATCTTTTCCATCGTGCGGGAGAGCAGGAACGTGGGTGAACGCCGGATACGCTGGGCGCGGCCCAGCCTTGCCATCAGCCTTTGTGCGCTGGGGGCCTTTGTCATGCTGGTCGGCCTTGGGGTCTGGCAGCTCGACCGGCTGGCCTGGAAAACCGATCTTCTCGATCGGGTGGACACCCGGATGCATGGCGCAACCCTTCCCCTGCCGCCGCTGGCGACACATGATCCTGAATCCATCGAACGCTGGGACTACCAGAGGGTGACGGTATCGGGAATCTTCCTGCACGAATATGAAATCCCCCTGGCTGCCCGGTATCATCGTGGCACCCTCGGTTATCAGATTCTGACACCGCTCGAACGGTCCGATGGCCATGGCCTGGTTCTGGTCAATCGTGGCTGGGTTCCGTCATCCCGAAAACTTCCGGAAACAAGGCCGGAAAGCCTTGTGGTCGAGGAACAGACCCTGCGCGGGGTGGCACGCCTGCCTGGTCGCCCCGGCCTGTTCGCGCCGGACAACGATCCCGAAACAGGGTTCTGGATGACCGTGGATCTCGCCGCCATGGCCGAGGCGCGGGGGCTTCCTCTTGCCCGGCTGGCGCCGGTGGTGGTCGAGGTCGATGCCGGCGAGGATCGAACCCTTCTGCCCGTGGGGGGCGTGACACGGGTCGATTTTCGCAACGATCATCTCGGCTATGCGGTGTTCTGGTTTTCCATGGCGGCGGTTCTTGTGGTGATGTTCGCGGCCTTCCATTTCCGTCGAAAGGGCGAGGATACGCCGTGACCACCTCTGCCCTTGGGTCGCTTGAAGACCGTTTCGCAAGGATTTCCCGAATCCAGGATGCCGCGGCGGTGCTGCAATGGGACATGGCGGCCATGATGCCGGCCGGAGGGGCCGAGGCGCGCGGCGAACAGCTCGGCACGCTGCGTGTTCTGGCCCATGATCTTCTGGCCGATCCTTCAGTCGCGGACGCGCTTGCCGAAGCACGGCATGCGCTCGAGAGGGATGGGGCCGGGAGTCCTGACGACAGGCCCGGCGGGCTGGCCTGGCGGCGCGCCAATCTGGCAGAAATGGAGCGGCGCCATCTGCGGGCTGCGGCGGTGCCGGGCGCGCTGGTGGCCCGGCTTTCCGAGGCGGGCGCCCGTTGCGAAATCGCCTGGCGGGAAGCCAAGGCTCGATCCGACTATGCGATGATCCGCCCCCAGCTCGAAACCATCCTGTCGCTGGTGCGCGAAGAAGCCGCCGCTCTTGGCGCGGCCCTCGGGCTCGATCCCTATGATGCGCTGCTCGATGGCTATGAGCCGGGCGCCCGGGCGCAGGATATCGACCGCATCTTCGCGGATCTCGCCGCCTTCCTTCCGGATTTCATCGACAAGGCCCTGGCGCACCAGGCCCGGGGCCCGGCTCCCCTGCCGCTCGATGGCCCGTTTCCCGTCGCCGCGCAGCGCCTGTTGTGCCGACGCTTCATGGAAGCCCTCGGCTTCGATTTCCGTCATGGACGGCTCGATGAAAGCCACCATCCGTTCTGCGGCGGGGTTCCGGAAGATGTGCGGATCACCACCCGGTACAGCGAAACCAGTTTCCTGCCGGGAATGATGGGGGTTCTGCATGAAACCGGCCATGCCCTCTACGATCAGGGCCTGCCCCGGGCCTGGCGTCACCAGCCGGTGGGCGAAGCCCGCGGCATGGCCATGCATGAAAGCCAGTCGCTTCTTGTCGAGATGCAGATCTGCCGCTCTCGCGCCTTTCTCGAATTTGCTGCCCCCCTGATCCGCGAGGCCTTCGGGCGCGAAGGCCCCGCCTTCGAGGCCGAAAACCTCTATCGTCATGCCACCCGCGTGCGCCGTGATTTCATCCGCGTCGATGCCGATGAGGCCACCTATCCCGCCCATGTGATTCTCCGCTACCGCCTGGAACGGGCGATGATCGCCGGCGATCTGGCGCTCGTGGATCTGCCGCAGGCCTGGAACGATGGCCTTCGCGGGCTGCTCGGGATCGTTCCTCCCGATGATGCAAGGGGCTGCCTTCAGGACATTCACTGGTATGATGGCGCCTGGGGCTATTTTCCCACCTATACCCTGGGGGCGATGGCGGCGGCGCAGCTTCATGGTGCGGCCCGCGCCGCGTGCCCCGATCTGGCCGAACGCCTTACCC
>JBJHAU010000090.1:0-8445 GCA_050480665.1 Alphaproteobacteria bacterium
ATGGGAGCGGCGGCGATGGCGCGCTGAAGGAGGCACGATCTCTTGTCGGGCTTGCCCTTGGGCGGAGTGGTCACAGTGGGCGCAGTGGTCACAGTGGTCGCAGCGGGGTGGTCACCGCCGCCACAAGCAAAGGCAACGGGCTTGCCGTCGCCACCTGCTGTCGCGGGGCTGTCAACGGCGCGCTTTACCTCGCCAGGGATTCGGCCCTTGGCCCATGGACCGAAGACGAGCGCCAACTGGCGCAGGCGCTGGGCGAGCATGTGGGCATCGCCATCGAGCAATTGTCCCGGCATCGGGAACTGCACACCCTTTCACGGACCGATGGGTTGACCGGCCTTCTCAACCGTCGCAGCTTCCTTGAGGATCTTGCGCGCCGCCATGCCAGAACCATCGCCAGTGAGGATGGCTCCGGCACCACCAGTGAGGATGGCTCCGCCATCGGCGGTGAGGACGCCGCGACGGTGCCCGCCGGAGCCCTTGTCTATTGCGATCTCGATCACTTCAAGCAGGTGAACGACAGGTTCGGCCATGATCGGGGCGATGAGGCGATCCGAAGCCTTGCCCGCCTGCTTGCCCGCCATACCCGCGGCACCGATCTTGTGGCGCGGCTCGGTGGCGATGAATTCGCCCTGTGGCTGGAAGAGGCTTCGGCCGCGACCGCCAGGGCAAGGGCAGAGGCGATCCAGGCCGCCGCGGGATCGGTCCTGTCGGCGTTCTCGGCGGGGCCCGAGACGCCGCTCGGTGTCTCCATGGGCATTGCGGTGGCGGCAAGGCCGCGATCCGGGGAACCGGCAGAAACCCTGGAGCAGTTGATGGCCCGCGCCGATTCGGCGATGTATCAGGCAAAGCACGAGGGGCGCGGACGCACGGTTCTGGCCGCGCCGCCTTCGCGAGCGCCCGGGACGGCCGCTTCCCTTCCGGTCACGGACCGAGCCATGGAACCGTCCGGGGAAACGGCTGAAAGAACGGTCAGGAGCGGCGGACGATGAAGGCGTTGTTGCACCGTCTTCTGAAGCGGCCGGAAACGGCGCCCTCCCTCAGCTATGTGGAAAGCCGCGAGCTTGCCCGCCATCCCGATGCCGGGGTGCGTCAGCGGCTTGCGGAACGGACCGATATCCGCCCCGAGATCCTCTATTTCCTGGCCGAGGATACCGCGCCCGAGGTGCGCCGCCGGATCGCCACGAACGATGCCGCCCCGGCCCATGCCAATGTTCTTCTGGCCGCCGATGCGGATGATCGGGTTCGTTGCGAACTGGCCCAGAAGATCGGCCGGCTTCTGCCAGGGTTGAATCAGGACGAGCGCGACCGAATCCGCCAGTTGACCCTGGACGCTCTCGACATGCTGGCCCGCGACCAGCTGGCAAGAGTGCGTCAGGTTCTGTCGGAGGCGATCAAGGATTCGCCCCATGTTCCCCGCGATGTGGCGCGGCGTCTGGCGCGGGATGTGGAACTGGCGGTGTGCAGCCCGATGCTGGAGCATTCACCGCAGCTCAGCGATTCCGATCTCATGGAACTGATCGCCAGTCCGGTGGTTGCCGGAGCGATGGGGGCGATCGCCCGCCGCGAGGGCCTTTCCGGGGATCTCAGCGCGGCCATTGCCGACAGTGGCGAGGTGGATGCGGTGGCGGCGCTTCTTGCCAATCCTTCGGCCCAGATTCGCGAGGAGACCCTGGATCGGCTGGTGGATGGCGCGGCACGGCGCATCCATTGGCAGATGCCGCTGGCGCGCCACCCTCGACTGCCGATTCGGGCGGTTCGCAAACTGGCCGGGTTTGTCGCCGAATCGGTGCTGGCCGTTCTTTCCGGGCGCAGCGATCTGGATCCCGAAACCGTCGAGCAGCTCGGCGCCCAGGTCAGGAAACGCATTGCGGCGGCGGCGAAGGGCGACGAGGGGGATGAGAGGGACGAGGATGACGAGAAGGCAAGGGACCGCCCGACGCCGGATGACGGGGCCATGGCCGCCCACCGCCGCCGCGACGGTGCCGAAACCGCACGGCTGATCCAGGTCGTTCATCGGCTCTATGCCTCTGGCGAATTGACGGCCGGCCTGATCGCCGACGAACTCGCCAAGGGAAACCGGGCCTTCGTCAGCCATGCCCTGGCCCTGAAGGCGGGCCTTCCGCCCAGCGTGGTGGGGCGGATCGCCAGCTCCGGCAGCGCCAAGGCGATGACGGCGCTGTCCTGGAAGGCCGGTCTGGACATGGGCTTCGCCACCCGGCTTCAGGCGCAATTCGCACAGATCCCCGCCGCCGAGATTCTTCAGCCCAGGGATGGCACGGGCTATCCCCTGTCGGAAGAGGACATGAAATGGCAGCTCGACGTGTTCGCCGGCTGAAGCCCGGCGCCGTCAGCGATGGATCAGGGTGCCGACCCCGGCATCGGTGAAGATTTCCAGAAGCAGGGCGTGCGGAACCGTTCCGTCGATGATGACGGCGGCATCCACCTGGTTTTCGACGGCGTGGATGCAGGTTTCCACCTTGGGGATCATACCGCCGTGGATCACGCCCTGGCGGATCAGGCGGTTCGCTTCGCTGATCGACAGATTCTTGATCACATGGCCGTCCGCACCGATCACGCCGGGAACATCGGTCAGCAGCAGAAGCCGGGTTGCGCCTGCCGCCGTGGCCACGGCCCCGGCCGCCGTGTCGGCGTTGATGTTGAAGGTTTCGCCCTTGGGGCCGATGCCGATCGGGGCGATCACCGGAATGATGTCGGAATCCTCGAAGGCCTCAAGGACATGAGGGTTCACGCGGACCGGCTCGCCGACGAAGCCGAGGTCGAGAATCTTCTCGATGTTGCTGTCGGTCTCGCGGTGGGTGCGGCGCAGCTTTTCCGCCTGGATCAGGCCACCATCCTTGCCCGACAGGCCGACGGCATTGCCGCCTGCTTCGCAGATCAATGTCACGATCTGCTTGTTGATCGAGCCGGACAGGACCATTTCGACGATTTCGACCGTCGCCCTGTCGGTCACCCGCAGGCCATCGACGAAGGCGCTCTGGATCTTCAGCCGTTCCAGCATCTCGCCGATCTGCGGCCCGCCGCCATGCACCACCACCGGGTTGATCCCGACCTGCTTGATGAGCACCACATCGCGGGCGAATTTCTCCGCCAGCCCGGGATCGCCCATGGCGTGGCCGCCATACTTGATGACGAAGGTTTCATCGTTGTAGCGCCGCATGTAGGGCAGCGCTTCGGAAAGGGTGCGGGCCTTTTCAAGCCAGCTGGGGTGCGGGGTGTGCTTGTTTTCGCTCATGGCCGCGGACTTTAGCGGAAATGTTCCGGGGCCGCCAGCGCCGCCAGCACAAGGCGCAGCGTGTCGATGCCCTCTCCCTTGCGCGACGAGGTGGCGATCACCTCGGGGTGGGCGGCAGGCCGGGATCCCACCATCCGTGTGGTCTCCTCAAGGGCTGCCCTGACCCGGGTGGCGGTCAGGGTATCGCATTTGGTCAGAACGATCTGGTAATTCACGGCGGCCTTGTCGAGGGCGGTCATGATCTCCGTGTCCGAGGGGCCGATTCCCCGCCGCGCATCGATCAGCAGAACCACCCGGCGAAGGCAGGCGCGCCCCTTCAGATAGAGAAGGGCCAGCGCACTCCAGGCGCGGGCCTTCGTTCGGCTGGCCCTGGCATAGCCGTAACCCGGCATGTCCACGAGCGTCAGACGCCCGCCGAGATCGAAGAAGTTGATCTGCTGGGTGCGTCCCGGGGTCTGCGAGGTGCGGGCCAGGGTTCGCCTTCCCGTGAGCGCGTTGATCAGGCTCGATTTGCCCACGTTGGATCGTCCGGCGAAGGCGACCTCGACCGCCGCCTGGGGGGGCAGCTGATCGGCCTTGTGGGCACCTGCGGCAAAGGTGCAGGGCCCAAGGAACAGGCGCCTTGCGCCGTCCTCTGCCTCGATTGTCCCGGCATCGTTGGCGGGCTGTGCCTCGCTTTCGGCAGGGGGGGGATCCGGTGGGGCGCTCATGGCGCGGCTTTCACGTTCGGGCCGACAGGCATGGCGAGCCCTGAAGCCGGGCGGGACTCGTCACAGGACTTGTTACAGGACTCGTCACAGGAATCCCCAGGGGCGGGGACGCCACCCTCATTTGCTGCCGATCGGCACGCCCATGCGCTTCATGATGTACCATTGCTGCGTCATCGAAAGGATGTTGTTCCAGGCCCAGTACAGCACCAGACCGGCCGGGAACGGAGCCATGATGAAGGTGAAGACGAAGGGCATGAACATGAAGATCTTGGCCTGGATCGGATCCGGAGGCTGCGGGTTCAGTCGCATCTGCAACCACATGGTCACGCCCATGATGATCGGCAGGGCGCCGATGGAGATGAGACTGGGGATGAACCCCGGAACCGAGAAGGGCAGAAGTCCGAACAGGTTGATGAAGGAGGTGGGATCCGGCGCGGACAGATCCGTGATCCAGCCGAAGAACGGCGCATGGCGCATCTCGATGGAGACGAACAGCACCTTGTAGAGGGCGAAGAACACCGGAATCTGGACCAGGATCGGCAGGCATGAGGCCGCAGGATTGATCTTTTCCCGCTTGTAGAGCTCCATCATCTCCTTGTTCATGCGCGCCTTGTCGTCGCCGTACTTTTCCTTCAGTTCAAGAATCTTCGGATGCAGCTTCTTCATCTGGCTCATCGAACGATAGGACTTGTTGGCCAGGGGGAAGAACACCAGCTTCACGAGAACAGTCACCGCCAGGATGGCCAGGCCGAAATTGCCCAGCATCCGGTTCAGGATGTCGAGAAGATAGAAGAAGGGTTTGGTCAGGAAGTAGAACCAGCCGAAATCGATGGCGAGGTCGAACTTCTCGATGCCGAGGCTTCGGGCGTAGCCGTCGAGCAGTCGAACCTCCTTGGCGCCGGCGAAAAGATGCGAGCGTGTCTCCACGTTTCCGCCACTGGGCAGCGGCATCGGCTGGCCGACGAAATCGACCTGATACTTGTCCCTTGGGCCGTCCATCCAGTGCAGGAAACGGGTGGTGGCCGGCATGGACTGGTCGGGGACCAGGGCGGCCAGCCAGTACTTGTCGGTGAAGCCCATCCAGCCGCCCGTGGAGGTCTTCACGATCTGGCGGGAATCGCGCAGATTGGAATAGCTGAATTCCTCAAGCTTCCCGTCGAAGACCCCGATCGGGCCTTCGTGCAGGATGAAGAAGCCGATCAGGGGCGGGGTATCGGTGCGGTTGACGAGTCCGTATGGGGTCAGTGTCAGCGCCGTATTGCCCCGGTTTTCCACCCGCTGGCTGACGGTGAGCATGAAATCGGCATCAATGGCGAAAGTCTTGAAGAAGCGCAGCCCCTCGCCATTGTCCCAGGAAAGGGTCACCGGGCTTTGGGGGGTAAGCCTTGGCCGATCCGCCGTCCACACGGTTTCGCTGTCGGGCAGGCGGACACCGGCTTCGGTGGCGATCCAGCCATGTTCCGCGTAATAGGCGCCCCGGTTGCCGGGCGGGGTCAGAAGGCGGACGGGCTGACTGTCGGGACGGTTCTCCTCCAGATAATCCAGAAGGGTCACATCGTCGATCCGCGCGCCCTGAAGGGCGATGGAGCCCAGGATGCGGGGGGTATCGATGGGAATCCGCGCGCCGGTGATGGCCCTGGTTTCAGGCAGGGCGGCCGGGCCGGGAGGCGCCGCCGGCGGGGTCGGAAGGGCGGGGGCACCGGGTGTTGCGACGGGCGGGGAGGGAAGGCGCCTGTCATCGGCCGTGACCGGGGGCATGGGCTGGCCCGGTATGGGCTGGCCCGGCCGGGCCCCGTCGGGGAAGGTCTCCTCCGGGGCCGCCTGTTGCGCCGCCTGATCCAGCCTGGGCCGTTCCCACAGATACTGGAAGGAAATGATGATCAGGACCGAGGCGATGATCGCCAGGATGAGATTTTTGTGATCGTTCATGACCGGCGCGTTGATGAATGGAGGGAACAGGATGAGGCAGGCGTCGGTACCGGATCATGCCCGTGCGGCCCCCAGGGGTTGCAGCGGAGAAGCCGGCGAAGCGTCAGCCATGAGCCGATCACGGGACCATGCAGCCTGAGGGCTTCAAGGGCATAGGCCGAACAGCTCGGATCGAAGCGGCAACTCGTCGGGAACAGGGGCTTGAGAAGGATCCGGTAGCCCCAGATCAGCGCCGAAAGCACCACCACCCCGGCAAGGCTCAACCCCCGGGCCAGACGCGAAACGCCCCGGGCAAGGATCAACCACAGCCCGATCAGCGTCGAAGGCAGGAAACGCACCTCTTTCATCGCGACGCATTCTCCCCTTGATCCATCTGCGCCCGGGCCGAAGGGGCACAAGGCCGGGAGTCCAGGCGGCGGCCAAGCCGCCCAAGGGCCTTTTCAAGATCGGCGAGCAGGGCGGGAAAGCGCCGGGTAAGGGTCGCCGCCCTGCCGATCAGCACATAGTCATGGCCGGGTTCGGCGCAGGCGGGCAAAACCAGCCCCGCAGCCGCACGCAGCCTTCGGCGTACCCGGTTGCGCACCACGGCGCCACCCACCCGCCGGGTGACGGTCAGGCCAAGCCCGATCTCTCCGGGGCGGCCCGGCGCGGCCTGAAGCACGAGGCCGGGGGCGACCGCCTTGCGCCCGTATCCGGCGACACGAAGAAAATCGGCGCGCCGTTTCAGACGTCTCGGGGAAATCGCCATCACCCTGGCCGAAGGCTCAGGCGGACAGGCGCTTGCGGCCTTTCCTGCGCCGGTTGGCGAGCACCCGGCGGCCGCCGACGGTCGCCATGCGCGCGCGAAAACCGTGGCGGCGCTTGCGAACAAGGTTCGAAGGTTGGAATGTCCGTTTCACGATACGCTCCGTGATTGGGCCGCGAGCGGATCGGGGCCATCGTCCGAAAACAGGCCCGCTGTATACGGTCTTGGGCGGGGGAAGTCAATCTGGATGGGTTTCGAACGGATCGGAGCCATGAGGACCCGATGGCGACCGGGCCCGGCGTGGCCTGCCCTGGCCATGGGGCCGGGCGATGTCGTGTGCGCGCCTTCACGAAACGGTGAAGGATGGTGATTCGATCATTGGCCGCGTCCCGTGGCAGGGTTCGTCCCATCAAGGCGGCCCCATGACGGGGTCGTGGCAACCAACAGGTCTCATGCCGACAATCGGTGTAGAGTACCGGACAAGGCACCGCGAAGGGCGGGAAGGACATGACAACGATGGACCGAGAGGCAAGGCAATCCCCTGAGCCCCTGAACGAACAATCCCGAGGCCTTAAGCCGGCATGGCGCCGGTTTCTGCCGCTTCTGCTGCTGGTTCTGCTGCTGGCGGGGGTCTTCCTTCTGGGGCTCGACCGTTTCATGAGCTTCGAGGTTCTTCGCGAGCATCGCGAGGATCTGGCGGCCTTTGTCGCCGCCAACACCATGCTGGCTGTGGCCCTGTTCATCCTGCTCTACGCCGTGGCGACGGCCGTTTCCCTGCCCGGGGCCGCGATCCTGACCATCAGCAGCGGATTCCTGTTCGGCACCGGCTTCGGAACGGTCTATGCGGTGATCGGCGCCAGCCTGGGCGCCACCGCCCTGTTTCTCGCCGCCCGCACGGCGCTCGGCACCACGCTGAAGACACGCGCCGGGCCCATGATGAAGCGGATGGAAAAGGGATTCGCCGAGCATGCCTTCAGCTATCTTCTGTTCCTGCGGCTGGTGCCCCTGTTTCCCTTCTGGCTGGTCAATCTGGTTCCGGCCTTCCTGGGGATGCGCCTGCAAACCTACATGCTGGCCACGGTGATCGGCATCGTGCCGGGGGCCTTTGTCTATGCTTCCGTGGGCAACGGGCTCGGCGCGGTGTTCGAGGCTGGCGGCGTGCCGGATCTGGGCATCATCTTCTCCAGCGATATCCTGATCCCGATCACCGGCCTTGCGGTTCTGGCCCTTGTGCCGGTTGCCTATCGACGGATCAAGGCCTATCGCGACGGGCGGAGGTCCGGCGCATGACCAGGAATCTCACCGCCGATCTCTGCATCATCGGGGCGGGCTCGGGCGGGCTTTCGGTGGCGGCGGGGGCGGCCCAGCTCGGCGCGGATTGCATCCTTGTGGAACGCGCGAAGATGGGGGGCGATTGCCTGAACACCGGCTGCGTTCCTTCCAAGGCCCTGCTGGCGGCGGCGCGCGGTGCGGTGGCCGGACACAAGGCCCGCCGTTTCGGCCTCACCGTCGGGGCGACCCCGTCCGGCTTCGCGGCCGATTTTCCCCCGGTCGCCGATTTTTCTGCGGTCAACGATCATGTGCACGACGTGATCGCCGGGATCGCCCCGCATGATTCCGTGGAGCGCTTCGAATCCCTCGGGGTCAGGGTGATCCGGGCCGAAGCGCGTTTCATCTCTCCACGAGAGGTGATGGCCGATGATGCCGTGATCCGCGCGCGCCGTTTCGTGATCGCCACCGGATCCGGGGCCTTCGTGCCGCCGATACCGGGGCTGGATACGGTGCCCTATCTGACCAACGAAAGCCTG